>SULG01000042.1 GCA_005524015.1 Candidatus Jettenia ecosi | reverse complement strand
TTCCTTGTAATGTGAAAATAGACCTTCTATACAAGGATGTATGTCTAAACTCCGAAGTTCTATTTTTAAATCATGGGAATCTAATTTGGATAGCTCCAGAATATCTTTAATCAGGTTATCGAGCCTCTGGGTATGCTTCATGATAATCGTGAGAAATTCCCGTAAATGTTCCTGATCTATTACCGTATTATCGAGTAATGTTTCCACATATCCTTTGATGGAAGCGAGAGGTGTTCTTAATTCATGAGATACATTGGCGACAAATTCTTTCCGTGTGTTTTCGAGTTTTCTCAATTCTGTAATGTCATGGAACACGAGAAGAACTCCCCGGGTATTTTTATCAATCTGGATAAGAGAAAGGTGTGCCTGTAACAATTTCTTTTCAGGTGAAAGAAGCTCAATTTCTGATATCCTGGTCGTTTGAGTCTGAATGGTTTCTCTCACCAGATTACATAATTTCTCATTTCGTATTTTTTCCCATAGATAATCTCTATGCAAGGTAATCTTTGGTATTCCAAATAAGACTTTAGCTGCATGGTTGATAAGAATAATTCGCTCCTGCAAGTCTGTTGTAATTATCGCATCGTTCATATTAGCCATAATAGCATCCAATTTATTTTTATCATCCAGAATCGTTTGCATTTGGGATTGGAGCTCAACACCCATAGTGTTGATGGCATTTGCCAGATCGCCCATTTCATCTGAAGAAACAATTTCTACTTTTCGAGCAAAATTGCCCTGTGCAAAATTTTGTGCTATTTGGGTAATGTTGAGAAGAGGGGATGTATTTATTCTAATAACGACAAAGCCCATAGCTAATGTTATTGCAAATACGAGGAGTAAGTAAAGTATAACGGTTTTTGTAGCAGCAGTTAAACTTGCTGTATTGGCTATAAAAGAGGCTGATGTAATCAGAAAGAACTTCCTATCTTCGGATACTTTTATCGGTGTAACAGCATAGATTAATCCAGAACGACTATCATGATATATAGTATCTGTATTGTTTTTTAATACAGTATCAATACGGTCTTTATGGCCAGATTTCATAGATTCCATAATTTCCGATTGGCTGATAATCTCTCCTGTATAAGTTGTGATAACGATGTTAAGGTTTAAACGCCGGCTCAATGTTTTACAAACACGGGTAATCTCTTCTGTATCATTCTTTGATAATAATGCTTTGATAGAGTGATGAATGAATGTTGCATCAGATTCCAGGTTTTTTGTGAATAGATTTACCTGATATTTCTTAATAACTCTGTTTACAAAATATCCTGTAAAGACCAGGCATAGACACAAAAGTATGATATAGCTTGTAAAAATCTTCCAAAACAATGTATTTCTCATCATTCTTAGTACTCTTTAAATTTATAACCAATTCCCCGTATGGTAACGATGAAATTTGCAAAAGACCTTAGTTTCTTTCTCAAAGAGGCGATATGTACGTCTATTGTCCGGTCAATAACGGTGATCTCGGATCCGGACACCACATCGAGTAATTGCTCTCGGGTAAATACTCGCCCTGGCTTATTGGCAAGCTGGTGAAGAAGCTTGAATTCTGTGAGGGTCAATGGAATAGATTCTCCTTGTATGGATACCTCATGTTTGTATACATCAATTGCAAGATCGCCTATTTCAATATAATCTCGTGTTACCAGAGAAGTTTTTATCCGTCTGAGCACTGCTTGTATGCGTGCTATGAGTTCTTTTGGACTGAAGGGTTTTGTTACATAATCATCTGCGCCCAATCTTAAACCAACCGTTATATCGGATTCTTCACCCTTTGCCGTTAACATAACAATCGCAATGGTAGCTAGCTCCGGGGTTGTTTTTAATTTTTTACATACCTCAAGACCATCAATTCCTGGTAACATAAGGTCTAACACGATAAGTTCCGGTCTTTCTCTTCGGGCCATGAAGAGTGCGTCTTCACCATTCGAGGCGGATAGTACTTTATATCCGTCTTTTTCAAGGTGGTAGCGTATGAGTTTTACAAGGTCTTGCTCATCATCAACAATAAGGATTTTTTCTTTTGGCATATTATTTACTTAGCTCTGATCTAATACGATCTATTTCTTTATATGATGCAATTACAAATAGTATATCATGCTTTTTTAGGATGGTATCTTCTTTTGGGATAATAATATAATTTCCCCGCATTATTGAAGTTATCAATGAATCGGGAGGTAAGTTTAATTCTTGTATTCTAGTACCCTCGATACTCGATATTTCCGGAATTTGTATTTCAAAGACATCGATATCGCTTTTTTGCGTAGTAATTAACTCAATAGAATGTCTTGATTTGGGAAGAGAAAGAATGGATAACTTCAGCCTATCCGCTACCCAACCAATAGTAGTACCCTGCAATAAACACGATAAAAATACTGCGAAAAATACAATATTAAAGATAAAGTGATTGTCATCAAGACCATAGACGGCTGGATATGTTGCCAACACGATGGGAACAGCCCCCTTTATTCCTCCCCACATGATGAACAAATTTTCCTTTAATTTAAACCTCCTAAAAGGCAATACGCAAATGAGTACTGTTATTGGGCGTGCAACAATAATCAATAGCAACGCAATGAGTACTCCCTCCCTCCATACAGGTATAAGATTCTTAGGGAATACTAATACTCCTAATAACAAAAATATTGCCATATTACTAAATGTAGAAATACCTTCTACAAAAGAGCCAACTCCACGCCGATAGGCAAAATCTGTATTACCAAGCCAATATCCGGCGAAAAATACGGCAATAATACCATTTGATTTGGTAACATCTGCAAGGCCGAATGCAAGCAGGCTAACGGCTATGCTCATAACATGGTAATAACCTCTGTTCTCTGCTTCGAGTTTATCAAATAGCTTACTACCCACCTTACCAATGATCCATCCAATCAGTATTCCTCCACCAAGCTGCCAGGTTAGGTGAATCAGGAACACTGGTACATTTCTTGTTTCACCAGAAATTATTTGTATAACGATCACGGTAAGAAGGATTGCCATGGGATCATTTGTGGCCGATTCGACCTCCAATGTTGTGGAGACATTCCTTTTTATAATTTTTTGTCTGAATATCATTAAAACTGCCGCAGCATCGGTTGAGGATATTATGGATCCGATCAGGAAGGAGTAGAGTAGGTCAATCTGAACAACATAATGAATCAATAATCCAAGAATAGCAGCAGTGAGAACTATACCGAATGTCGCCAGAGTCAATGCCGGACCAAAAACAAATTTAAGAGAATCCCTTCGGGTGTTAAATCCTCCCTCAAATAAGATAAATATTAATGCTATATTTGCTATTTTTTGGGTAAGTACCGCATCATCAAAATAAATGAAGTTAAGTGCGTCACTACCGATTAGCATTCCAATTCCTAAGAAAAGTAGTAATACGGGAATGCCTAGTTTTGATGTTATCTTGGTAGCGTATGTTGCGATAATCAGTAATAATGCGATGAGAAGAAACACGACAGCTCCTAACTAATGAAATGCAGCACAATCAAAAATAAACCGTGCCCATCGGGAATTACAATCAAGTCGAACATATAATGTGTATTTGATAGGGACAGCGACTATGGTACCCTCTGTATGAAACCGAACATACCGCATTCAACCCCGAAGGGGTAGCATCTCAACGCAGGTATCCCATGTCACCCCTTCGGGGTTGAAGGGTTTTTTTCTGCTTTTTCTATAATCATAACATCCCTACGGGATTAGGCAGGAAAAGGAAAGGAGAGACGCAAGATTTTGCGTCTCTACAATTGCAACATCGTGTATCTCTGCGTTTAACGTTGAGAAATTTCAATTCTGTAGGGCAACCCTTTACAGGCTGTCCGAGGATGCTTTCACACGACAAATCCTATACTATATGTTGAAAAAATATTAGCACGACAACAATATTTAGCATGGTATTTGTGAGTCAATTGAATTCCAGGACAGCCTGTAAAGCCTTGCCAGGCAACCCTCGCCCTACATCAACTCCGTTTTTCATAAAGAGAGAGACGGTATGATTTTACGTCTCTCCTGCCAAAGATAGCCTCATGTATGATCTATGTAACTACAAAGTAAGAGAACAATAACCATGAGATACTATAATCTAAGCCCGAAGGGCTGTCATGATTATAGATAATGCACAACCACGATTACATAACCCCGAAGGGGTGACATAATTATAAACCACATGGATGAAACTGAACACACCAGCGTGTGTCAGGGTGTATCAGACAACGTAGAGACGCAACATCTTGCGTCTCTACCATTGTGTACATGGTAAAGATTGATCACGATACCGCAGAGTATGTGGTTTACTTTGTCTTCGCCATATGCTGTATGGTTTCAATCGTTGATCACTATATTTATTATTTTCCCGAGGCCTTCCCGGCATCGAAGAATTTCTCTCGTTCTATTTTCGTATTATCTGTTTTCTATCGTCTCTTTCAAACATTCTTCAAAGAGAGATAACGCAATATCTGCATCACTTTTCGAAAGGATTAAGGGTGGGCAGAAGCGGATTGCGCTGCGGCCGCAGGTCAATAATAAAAGTCCTTTTAAGAATGCCTTCTGGACGATACGATCCCGTTCTTCGATAGCATATTCTTTGGTTTCCTTATCTTTTACAATCTCAATTGCCAGCATTAATCCCAAGCCCCTCACGTCGCCGACTACAGGATATGTGCGCTCCAATCTCTTTAATTCATTCATGATGTAGGCGCCTTGTCTGGAGGCGTTATCTATCAATCCTTCTTCGAGAAGCTTGATAGTAGTAAGAGCGGCCTGGCAGCTAACGGGATTACCTCCAAATGTACTTGCATGACTGCCCGGTATCCAATCCATTATTTTTTCTGATGCAATGGTGGCAGATAAGGGAAGTCCTGAGGCTATACCTTTAGCAAGGGTAATAATGTCGGGAATTATGTCAAAATGTTCGGAGGCAAACATTTTGCCTGTTCTGCCCATACCTGATTGTACTTCGTCGGCAACATACAGGATATCGTAATCGCGTGTTAGTTGATACAATGCCGTATGAAATTCTTTTGGAGGTACAATATATCCACCTTCTCCCTGGATAATTTCAACAAAGATCGCTGCCACATCATCCGGAGATACCTTTGTTTTGAATAACTCCTCTCGTATCCATGTTACGCATGCCATATGACAATTATTGGGGGTTAAACCATAGTGACATCTGTAGCAATAGGCATATGGGATATGAATAACCTCTGAAATAAGAGGTAAAAAATGCCTGCGTTGGTTTAATTTACTGGCCGTTAGCGAAAGCGCACCCATGGTTCTTCCATGAAAAGCGTTGTAAAAGGCAATGACAATGTTACGTCGGGTATGGTATCGCGCTAATTTAAAAGCAGCTTCTACCGATTCTGCGCCAGAATTCCCAAAAAAGGCTTTTTTTGTATGGGATCCCGGGCAGATCGCAGAGAGCTTTTCGGCCAGGAGGATTTGCAGAGGGTTGTAAAAATCCGCTCCGGACATGTGAAGAAGGGCGCCTGCCTGGCTGGTAATTGATGATATGACTTCATCATGATTATGTCCGGTGTTGCAGACGGCAACTCCTGCCGTAAAATCAAGGAAGACATTGTTATCAACATCCTCTACAAGCATGCCTTTTGCGCTTTTTACCACGAGTGGATAGCCCTTTGTCGAAGATGGTGAAATAAACTGTGTTTCCTTTTCCAGATACTGAATTGCGTTAGGACCGGGAAGTTTCGTATGAATACGAGGATAATTTTTTAGTGACATGTAATCTCCTATACCGTATCAAGTGTGCGTTAGTAGCTTTTAGAACAATAATATTTATATACTAAGTCAGCAAAGGTTTCTAATCCATATGAGCCTTTTCCCAGGTCTGCAAGGCACTTTCTGAATTTACGTAGATTTTTAAAATTTTCGGATATATAATGGGCGACAAATGTTTCAGCAGATATAAAATTCAATTCCGGACCTTTATCATCGGAGCTTTGATAGATTTTATACGCCACGATATCGGTAATTATTTTTACGTGAGCATCTTTCCCTTTTGAAATTAAGTCTTTGATTATTTCAAAAGTTAGCTGTTGCTTATCCTGATAGTAAGTATATACCTTGTCAGCAAATTGGTTTATAGATTGTAGTTCTTTATCAAACCGGGATAATTGTTTTTCAAATGCATTTACATCGGTAAAGTTTTTTGATATATAGTGAGCTACTGCATCAATAGCGGCTAAAAAATTTGACTCAGACCCCATATTTTCCGAACTTTCATATATCTTATATGCTACAATATTAATAAGAGTTTTGAGTGGGGTCTCATCTTTGCCCTGAAGTTTGTTTTTTATAAAATCTTTATCAATCGGCATAGTGTTTCTCCATTGTTTCGAAACAAGAACTTTATACTTAACCTTGACAAACAGGTGTTCTCTGCATATATTTACTACTAGTGAGCAACAACTATACTCAATCCTGATGATAAAATAAATATATTTTATTTAAAAGATCAAAAAATGGAAACGGAAGCAAAAAACAGATTTCTTACCTCAATTACCTTGCCTGATTACGAATTTGTCATTAATCTTCCAGAATTTAAAAAAGAGGGCGAAGATTTTACCGTATGGTTTCTCGAGGGTATTCTTGAAGACAATCCAAATTATATTGATTGCCTTATATATTTAGGCAACGTGTATACGGCAAACGGGATGTATGAAAAAGGCCTTTTGATAGATAAGAAATTGTGCCGCCTTAGGCCAGACGATCCTTTGGTCTATTATAACCTCGCCTGTAGCTATGCGTTGCTGAAAGATTCTGATGCTGCTTTCGATGCATTAGAAAATGCGATTACGCTTGGTTATGATGATATTTATCATCTTGAACAGGATGAGGATTTGATTCTTTTGAGAAAGGACATTCGATACAAAAAACTGATTGAAAAAATTAAAAAGCGTTAACATCGTTTATTTGAAATAAGGCTAATTGTATAGGTAGCTTGTATTCCTTCCAAAGTAAGGTGGGGGATTACCTCTGAAATCAGAGGAATTTCCTGTGCTAACATATTTGCATTTCCACCGGTTGCAAGTATCCCTGGCTTGCATTTCAACTCATCATAAAGTATGTTTATGAGCTTATTTACCATACCAACAGTGCCCCAGTAGATACCAGAATTTATTGCTTCTTCCGTTCTTTTACCGAGAATATGTTTTGGCTTATGGACGGATATTTCAGGTAAAAGCGCCGTATAATTGTGTAGCGCTTTTGAAGATATATCTATGCCCGGCGCAATAATTCCTCCTATAAATGCCCCGGTATTATTTATTACATCAATCGTTATTGCAGTGCCTGCATCAATAATGATTGTCCAGTCTTTTGTCCGTTTAAAAGCTGCTACTGCATTCACTAATCGGTCGATACCAACTCTTTCCGGGTAATCGGTGAGCACCGGGACAGGAATGGGAATGTCTTTCCCAATACACCGGGGTTTTATAAGGAGATATTTTTTAATATATTCAATAACAAAAGCTTCTGTTTCCGGATTAACAGAGGAGAGGATGGCAACTTTTGGTCTGGAAACGATGGTCGAACTCAAAACTTCTGTAAGATTTACCTGAAATGCATGGGAAGAGCCGATTTTTAATGAATAGGAAGAATGCAGGATGTCTTCTTCAAATATCCCGATATGAATATTTGTATTGCCGATGTCGACGGCTAATAACATGGCGATTTACTCATGCACCAGGCTGGATTTCATGGAGGGCGCTTGCCATCAAATGGATAAGTGTACGTATATTTTTACCGGTAGCCGTAGAAACGGGACAAACAGATTTGGATATTTTTTCTTCGAGCATTTTAATGTGCTCATTACAACTCTCCGGATCTAAGAGATCTATTTTATTTGCAACGATAATTTCCTTCCTTTCTGCAAGCTGAGGATTGAATTGTTTCAATTCGTTCCGCACAATATGGTATGCGTCTGCGGGATCTGTTTTCGCGCAGGGTGAAATATCCAAAAGATGCACAAGTAATTTTGTTCTCTCAATATGGCGCAAGAACTTATCTCCAAGCCCAGTTCCTCCATGCGCCCCTTCAATAAGTCCTGGAATATCAGCAACAACAAATCTTTTATAATCTTCTGATTCAACAATACCCAATTGAGGCTGGAGTGTGGTAAAAGGATATTCAGCAATTTTAGGCCGTGCAGCAGATATTCGGGAAAGTAATGTTGACTTTCCTGCGTTCGGCATCCCGATGAAGCCAATATCTGCGAGCAGCTTTAATTCCAGGACCAACCATCGTTCTTCACCCGGTTTCCCCTTTTCTGCATTCCGTGGAGCCTGATTCGTAGAAGTTGCAAATTGCTTGTTTCCTCTTCCTCCTCTTCCTCCCCTTGCAATGACAATGCTTTCGCCAACAGCGCTCATATCTTTTAAGATACGTCCACTTTCTTTATCTTTAACTATGGTACCCCTCGGTAAATCGATAAGGAGATCTTTGCCATCCTTGCCTTTTCTCGTAGATCCTTTTCCGTGTACTCCACTTTCTGCAATATGTTTTATCCGGGAAGTAAGGTCAAGCAATGTGTCTATTTTGTCGCTGACACGAAGTATAACATCTCCGCCCTTACCGCCATCTCCGCCATCCGGACCTCCGTGAGGAACGTATTTTTCTCTCCTGAAGCTTACACAGCCGTTTCCTCCATCCCCTCCTTTTACGAATATAACAGCTTCATCAACAAACATAGTTCTAAAAGATTATAAGGATGTGCAGAATAATACCTGCATTGATAAAATCACGTTATAAAAAACTTCTTTTAAAATAGGTGCAGGGAACGAAGTATGGGTGTTTGTTGTCACCTTGCATAGTCTGCAATTCGTTCCTTGCAACATGTTTTAAATTCCCTGATTATTATGGCTGTTCCTTTTTTGGTTCATGTGTTGCTTATCTAGGAGTTATATACACTTACACGGTGTCTTGTTTCGAATTTTACTACGCCGTCTATCAGAGAAAAAAGGGTATCGTCTTTTCCGATACCAACGTTCATCCCCGGCCTGAATTTTGTTCCACATTGACGGATTAGTATAGAGCCGGCTGTTACGAATTGTCCGCCGTATCTCTTCACACCCCGCATTTGGGGATTACTATCTCTTCCATTCTTAGAAGAACCTTGTCCCTTTTTATGTGCCATGTTATAAATCTCCAATTAAAAATATACAGGAAACTAATAAAAAATAGATGTTTAACCCAGAAGGATCTCTTTAATTTTTATCTGGGTATATTTTTCACGATGTCCTTTCCTGGTCATCGACTCTTTCCTTCTGCGAAATTTTATTGTCATAGACTTTGCAGTCTTTTTCATACCCTCAATTTCTGCAATAACTTTTGCATTTTTATTATCTGCGGCTCTAAAAGCTGCATTGCCTTCCTCATCGGAATAAACCAGTATATCGTGAAACTCCACAGTTTCTCCAATCTGTGCGTTGGCCTTTAAATCAATAAGATGGCGTTCGCCAGCCCTGACCTTGTACTGTTTACCCCTGTCTTTTATTATTGCATACATGTAGCACTATCTCCTTTCTTTCATTTAGTTTTCATACATTCAGACATAAGAATATTTTGGTATAAAGGAAAAGCTGTTATAAAGAAATTATACAATAACAGGCTCATCCTTGTGGTTCAAGTAACGAATACTTACCTTGCTGTATTCATGATCCGCTGTGCTGAGGATGTATATTTTCTTATTATAGGATTCTTCTATTTCTATCATTTGTTTTCGTTTTTGGTTTTGCAGGTAGTTAGCAACCTCAGGGTTTGCAATGATTTCAATTTTAGCAATCTGGGGTGAATGGATTGCAAACTTAAGATCCCGCATGGCATTTAAACAAAGGCTTTCCACCGTCTTGCTATATCCCGTTCCCCGGCAAAATCTGCATTCTTCAAAAAGAACATCCCGAAGGCTATGCCGAATCCTTTGCCGGGTAAGTTCAATGGTGCAGAATTTCGACATTTTTAACATTTTCGTTCGTGCTTTATCTCTTTTTAAAGCATCGGTAAGGGCTTTTTCAATGGCATGGATATGTCCTTCTTCCTGCATATCAATAAAGTCAATGACAATAACACCTCCAATGTCTCTTAATCGGATCTGCCGGGTAACTTCTTTTGCAGCCTTTAAATTCGTTTTAAAGGCGGTTTCCTCCGGGTCGCTTTCGTCTTTAAATCTACCACTATTAACATCAATTGCAACAAGCGCCTCAGTCTGTTCAATTATAATGGATCCCCCACGCGGTAAAGGAATCTTTTTGCAGTTTATATCCTCAATTTCCTTCTCGATATTATATTTGTGAAATAATGGTTTATCTTCTCTGTAGAGGGTTAAAAGTTTTTCATATTTCGGCATAATTATCCGAAGAAAATCTCGTGTTCTTTCGTATACAGGCTCTGAGTCTACAAGAATTTCCCGTATATCTGTTGAAAAGATGTCTCTGATAGCACGAATGACGAGATCACTTTCCTGGTAAATCGTTGCGGGTACGCTGGCATTTTTTGACCGCTTCTCAATATTTTTCCACAGTTTTAAGAGATAATGGAAGTCTTTATGGATTTCTTTTTTTGTCTGCTGCTCTCCTGCTGTTCGTATGATGAAGCCAATATTTTGAGGCGGATTTAAACCGGCAAGTATTTTCTTTAAACGTTGCCGCTCCTCTTCACTCAGAATTTTCTTTGATACCCCATGTCGCGGCACACCTGGCATTAAAACCAAAAACCTTCCCGGCAAACTAATATAGGTTGTTAAGCTTGGACCTTTTGCGCCCATGCCCTCTTTTGTTACCTGGACCAGGACTTCTTGTCCAAGATGGAGAATATCGCGTATTTTCTGTGATTCCCGATGAGGCTTCTGGGTAGTGTCTCCTTCAGATGAGTGGTTCCCATTACCGTTAGGAGGCAGAACATCCGATATATGTAAAAAACCATTCTTTTTGAACCCAATATCAACAAAAGCTGCCTCAATGCTGGATTCAATATTGACAATTTTTCCCTTATAGATATTTCCCGCAATCTGTTCACGGGAACTTCGTTCAATGTACAACTCCTCTAAAACATTATTTTCTAAAATGGCCATACGGCATTCTTCTGGCTCGATTGCATTAATAAGCATCCTTTTATCCATGATTTTTCCCTTAGTCAGCAGAAGAAGATAAGTTGACTTTCATCCTGATAATTTCAAAGAACTCTTTTTCCCTACCTCCGCATAAGGCGTGAAGTACCTCTTCAGGTTTCGCTGTACCCTCAGGTGTTGGTTTTATAGTCAAAATCAGACCATTGGGTTTTTCCTTAATCTCTTCTATAGATGGTCGAATATTAAAACGTTTTTGATGCCCGTCCTTTGATCGGTTTACAATGATAGATGACTGTTGTAGAAGTTCATTGATCTTTACTGCCTCTAAGAAATAGGTATTCTTAAAGACAATCTCATAGGTCATATTGCGAACAAGGTCTTTTTTGGAATTTGATATATCCTCTGCTGAGAGAAGAGAAATTTCTTTTGGCAGTTGCAGACCTAAGCTCTTAACTAACACCTCAGAAGGTATTGATTTTTGCAGATCGAGTTCCAAAATCTCGTCTCTACCAATTATTCCAACACTTAAAGCCAACGGGATGGAAAGTTTTGGGTGAGGGTTAAAACCTTTGGACATTACGATAGGCAGGTTAGCCCTTCTAATAGCCCTTTCAAAGACCCTCATCAAATCATGATGAGAGATAAAGCGAATATCTCCTGATTTACTAAATCGAATACGTAATTTTACGATATGCTTAGTTAACCTCTAAAACTTCAAATATAATAAATTTAAATACTTAAGGCAAATTCTAATAATGATATTTCTCAGTGTCAAGGACATTTTTAGCTATCAGAAGTACTCTGGTCCCAATATTTCAATAGCGATGTTCCTGAGATAATTCATTGTTTTTTCCGGATCATCAAAACGGCAAGCTGTTTCCGCTACTTCTTTTGCTTTTTCCAGGGTAACAGACCGGATAATCTTTTTTATTTCAGGTATAATAGTGGCTGGCGCTACACTAAATCCTGTAATTCCTAATCCAATAAGGGGTATGGCATATTCGACTTCACTTCCCATTTCCCCGCAAATTCCTACAGGGATATTATTTTCTTCTGCTGCTTTTATTGCAAGTTTCAAAAGTCTTAAGATGGCAGGATGTACAGGGCAATATAAATAAGCCACCCGTTCGTTATTTCTATCTACAGCCAAAGAATACTGGATAAGATCGTTCGTTCCGATGCTAAAGAAGTCACATTCTTTTGCTAAGATATCTGCAATCATAACAGATGAAGGGACTTCAATCATAATTCCCATCTCGATATTTTTATTGAATGCGATTTTTTCTTTATCTAATTCTTTCATGACCTCCCAAACCATTTGTTTCGCACGTCTCAATTCCTGAAGGGAAGATATTAAAGGAAATAAAATTTTTACATCTCCCATGGCCGAAGCTCGTAAAATTGCTCTTAATTGTATTCTAAATATGGATGGGTTTTCAAAACAATAACGTATAGAACGGCATCCCAAAAAAGGGTTTCCTTCTTTTCTATCATCAGAAAGAGCAAATTTATCTGCTCCTAAATCAAGTGTTCTAATAATAATAGGTTTATCCTTTAATTCCCGGACAACAGAGGTATAGGCTTCTAAATGTTCTTCTTCTGTTGGAGGTGTGGGCGAACCTAAATAAAGGAATTCTGTTCTATAAAGTCCAATTCCCTCAGCGCCGTATTTTGTATTTATATGGGTTTCTTTTGGAAACTCAATATTCCCATAAATGGAAATATGTTTTCCGTCCCGGGTTGTAGATGGTTGATCCTTCAGTTCGGTTGCTAATTTTTCCTCAAAGACATGGATACTCTTAACCTTGCTTTGATAGGTTAGGAGTGTTTCCTCGTCAGGCCTGACAATAACAATACCTCTGTTGCCATCTACAATTACGGTATCTCCGCCAAAAATATCTGTAGTAATGGTGCCTAATCCGACTACAGCCGGTATGCCCAAAGCGCGGGCAACTATGGCAGTATGAGACGTCCTTCCGCCTACATCAGTGGCAAATCCTCTTACTTTCTCAGTATCAAGCGAAGCAGTTTGAGAAGGTGAAATATCATGTGCTATTAATACCACCTCCTGGGCAAGATTTTTCAGCTCTTCTCTTTTTTCACCCAATAAATTTCTGAGAAGCCTTCGTTCAACATCGAAAATATCACTTACTCTTTCTGCCAGATAAGAATCATTAACATCCTGAAATTTTCTGATGTAAACACGCAAGGCCAGGGATACAGCAAATTCCGGTGTGAAATTTGTCTTCTTTATTTTATCGATAATTTCATTTTTTAAACGTACGTCTTGTAAGACCATTCGGTGTGTGCCAAAAATAGATCCAATTTCAGAACCTAAATTCTCAGAGACTCTCGATTCTAAATCCTGAATTTCCTTTTTGGAATCTTCTACGGCCTTCTCAAGTCTGTAGATTTCTCCATCTACCTCTTCTTTTCGTATAATATGGCGAGGGATGCGGTATCCTTCGCTCTCAAACATAAAGGCCTCACGAATGACCACCCCTGGTGAAACCGCAATTCCCTTCCTGATCTCCATGAATTCTTCTTCAAATTTACTCTTTACCAGGCCTTCCAGCGCGTCCAGTGCCTCTGCTGCATCAACTCCTTTCGCACTCATTACTATCTCTGTATCATTCTCTGCGCCAAGAGTTAAGAGCTCAATGACGCTTTTACCATCAACCTCTTTATTTTTTGTTTTTATACGAATCTCTGATGTATATTTATTGGCAATTTCAGCAAATTTAGTGGCAGGCCTGGCATGCATGCCATTGGAATTGGAGATTTTTACTTTTCTTTCTAATAATTTACAATTGATACTATGAATATCCATAATGCGTTACTTATTACCTTTTTGAGGTTATAGGGTGAAAAGCTTATTTTTGCATTGCAATCTTTTTGTGTTCAGTGAGTGGAATAGTCGCGGGTTTATTTTGAATGAAATCAGGTTAAACTTGAATACCATCAACCTCTTTTAATATTTCAATAATACCGGTTTTACCATTCGCCTCACGCATAAAGCGGCGGAAGTCATTATCTCTTATAACCGTAGATATTCTCTCTAATGCGGCAAGATGCGATCCGGCAGAATCATTGGGAGAAAGTAACAAGAAGAAAAGGTAGACAGGCTCCCCGTCCAGAGCATTGAAGTCAACACCATTTGATGACCGTGCAATTGCGCCCACGATCTTTTTTGTACAATCATGTTTCGTATGAGGAACAGCTACGCCTTTTCCTATGCCAGTACTCCCCAATTCTTCCCTTTTCATAAGGGATTTAATAACATTCTCAACATCCTTACTATCAATTTTCTGCGCGTCTTTAAGAGAAAATACCATTTCCCGGATTACCGCTTCTTTTTCAGTAGCTTTAAGCTCTGTAATAATAGCGTCTTCTACAATAAAATCAGTTAGTTTCATATAAAAAGATACCTCCAATAGAATTGTTCATGCTCCCGCCCCACTTTCAAGACCTTCTGTTTCAGTGGTTGAGGGCTTTTTTCTACGGACAGTCTTTGTTTGAATTTTTCCTTTATGCTTTTTCAGTTGGGCCTCAATTTTATCTACCACAAGGTCAATTGAACGATACATATCGGAATTTGATGCCACCGCAACCATTGCAGGGCATCTTGAGACCGAAACAATCATTTCAGCTCTATGACTATTGTCACCATCAATATCCAGGGTAACTTGTATCTGTAAAATCCATTCAAAGAATTTTTTTATTTTTTGGGCCTTTTGCAAGGCATAATTTTTAATAGCCTCTGTTATCTCTAAATGCCTTGCAACAATTGTGATGTTTTCCAAAGCTGAGATCCTTTCTTAAAAGGTAAGGATTTATAAATCTTCAAAAAATATCATTTTACTCATTGCAAAATTATCCGTCAAGGAAATTAAAATCCTGCATTTCATGTTATAGCCTTACCGTTGCTAAGATAAGCAAGTGAATAGATTGGGCTCCGGCTTTTTTTAGCTTCCTGGAACACTCTGTTGCAGTTATGCCGGTGGTTAATACATCATCTACCAGTAATATTTTTTTCCCTTTTAATAATTCAGGATACTTGATAAAAAATGCATTATAAACGTTTGCCTGCCGTTGATTTTTTGATAGTTGTGTCTGTGATAAAGTGTTTTTTATACGGCAGAGGTTGTTTGCAGATATGGGTTTAAAGAAATGTCTTTGAATTCCCCGCGATAAAAGTTCGGATTGATTGAAACCACGGTGTCGTTTCTTTAACCAGTAAAGAGGTACCGGTATTATAATATCTATATTCGGGATAATTTCTTTCAGCCTCTGATCTGCTAGTATAATATCATTAAGGATTTCGGATAAAAATTTCTGTCTGGCATATTTAAATTTATGTATCAATGTCTTAATAACGCCATCATAATAAGTAACCGATGTGATAGTCTCAAAATGAAGATATCTCCCTTTGCATACTGCACATCCTTCTTTCATATTCGATATATTATAAGGTCCTAAAGTAATACCGCATCGGACACAATAGGCATCATCACGGTAAGGAATTTGTTTTTTGCAAGTACTACAAATATTGAATTCAAATGAATTATTCAGATTGCGGTTACAGTGGAGACATAATCGGGGATAAAAAAGATCTAAGAATGCATGTAAGTAAGTGCTTAACATAATCTTACATTCTCATCATATCAAAAAACAATAACCCTGCAGATCCAAAAATAATAATGGGCAGCCATGCCGCTAATATCGGATGAAGCATTCCTGTGTTACCAAGGTTGGAACAGATAAACAGCAGTGCATAGAAAATACCGCAAATAAGAACACATAAACCTACTCGTAAAAACAAATTCCTGCTTAACCGTTCAAATCCAACTACCAGTGGTATACCGAGTAAAAGAAGTACAAAATGAGTAAGAGTGTAAGCAATCCTGGAATGAAATAATACACTATTTCTCGGATTATCTGGCTCGTTTTTACAGAGATTTTTTAATTGCTCAAAATTTAATAAACTAGGATCTAACTTAATCTTCCCTAGTTCTCCGGGGGTTATCGTTGATTCAAATTCTAAACTATCAATTTTTTGCACCGGCGCAATCCATTTACCCTGTTCATCATAAACATGCTTTACCACCTTAGTAAGTAACCATGTATTGTTTCCCAGCCATGTTCCCTCTTCGGCGTTGATAGTAAATTTCTTTTTTCTGTTTTCATAGCGTGCAAGGATAAATACGGACTCCATATGTTGTGTTTTATTATTATATCTCCATATACGTATTAACGTATTGTTCTCATTATCTTCCAGGAGGAGATTGCGTTGGATGTTACTGCTGAATGAAGCTTGTTGTAACTCCTCCAACCTTTCAGCAAACCGTGGAATAATCCATTCCTGGTCGCCAAAAGAGGCAAAGGATAAAAATACGGTAACAACAAAGATAGGAAGTAATATCCTGTACAGCGAGATGCCGGCAACCTGCATAGCCAGTATTTCCCGGTTTTTTACCATCCGTACAAGGACAATGCTAACGGCTATCAGGGTGATGGCAGGAAAAAACTGAAAAATAATTACGGGAAAGAGATAGATATAATAGCGTATTCCTGTCGTAAATGCTTCTCCTCCCATATCCAAAAAATCTCCCAATTTTTGAAGGATGTCAATGATGACATAGATCCCTGAAATAATGATGAGGCATAGGAAAAATGTTGGAATAAAAGCTCTTAATATATAGTTATCTAATCTTGAGAACATACAGATATTTCTCTGGTAATTTATGAAATTTGGAGTTCTTTATATAATTGGAGAATAGTTTTTTTAAAGAGGGGATGAACAATATCCGGCTCAATCTCAGCCAGTGGTTCCAGAACAAATGACCGTGTATGCATCAAAGGGTGAGGTATTTTCAAATAATCTTCATCTATGATCTCATCACCACAAAGCAAGATGTCAATATCAATGGTTCTGTGCCCCCATTTTATCGTTCTGACCCTGCCCAAGAGGGTTTCTATATGCTGGAATTGTTTGAGTAACTGGGAAGAGGATACTACCGTTTTCATACTGAGAGCCGCATTTAAAAACATTGGCTGGGGGGGGCCACCCACCGGTATTGTCTCGTATAAGCGGGAAAGCTTTACGGACTGTATTCCTTCAAGGGAAATAATGCGATCGTAAGCACACAACAAATTGCTTGCCCGGTTTCCAACATTTGAACCCAAACTAACACAAACACGTACCATGAATAACCTTTTCTAATTGAGAAATAAACAGGTTCTATAATTTTAAACTACAAATTTTAAATTACAAATCTTAAATAAATTCATGGTAGAGGAAATTTTCATTCTGCAGTACAGAAATTTTTAGACCGCGCACAGCTTCCGCACTCGGGGCAATTGTCCGTACGACAATCCAGGGTGAATTCCCTGTTTAACGATTTCCGGTTTTCTTCTATAAGGAAGGGTTTTACAACACCACAATTGATGTGATCCCAGGGAAATACCTCGTCTTCGTTTCTTTGGCGGTGTGCGTAAAAGCTCCAGTCTATTCCGGCTTTATGAAATGCATCCAGCCATTTTTGAAATTTGAAATGTTCTTCCCATGCATCAAACTTGCATCCGTCCTGCCACGCCAGAGAAATAACCTTGCCTAATCGTCTGTCTCCGCGCGCAAATATTCCTTCCAGAATACTACGTTCTGCATTATGGAATTTAATACGAATACACTTTCTCTGAATCCTCTTGAATAATGTATTTCTGATTTCTTTTATCCTTTCCAGGGTAATCATCGGTTGCCACTGGAAAGGGGTGTGTGCCTTCGGCACAAAGGGCGCAATGCTGATATTGACTTGCCCAAAAGAACCACAGGCGCCTTTCCTTAAATCAGAGATATTATAGGCTAGCCGTGCGATAGCATCGATATCACCATCTGTTTCTGTCGGGAGTCCAATCATAAAGTAGAGTTTAACAAGATTCCAACCCTGTTTAAAGGCTTCTTCAATGCCTCTGTAGAGGTCTTCATCGGTAATATTTTTGTTAATGATCTTTCGCAGATTCTGAGTTGCTGCCTCTGGCGCCAGGGTAAGTCCTGACTTGCGGACGGTATTTAGCATGGACGGCAAAATGACAAGCTGTTCGTTTACCCGTAGGGACGGGAAAGAGATATTTACCTGTTTCTGGGTGAAGATACAATTCATCTGTTCCATCAATGGCTTTAAGAGCGGGTAGTCGCTAATAGAAAGAGATGCCAGGGAAATCTCGTTATGTCCTGTATTTGCATAGCTAAGTTCTGATAACTTCAGGATATTTTCCACCGTACGAGGACGGGTAGGGCGCTTACTCATACCAGCCTGACAAAACCGGCACCCCTGTGTACAGCCACGCATGACCTCAATGGTAATGCGATCGTGAATGGTTTTTACATAGGGGACAATAGGTTTCGTCGGATAATAGGTCTTATTTAAATCCCTGACAGAAGCAGAGCGTATCGTTGATGGCAGACCGGATAATTTTGGACGTATCTCTCGCAGGGTATTATCCGAATGGTATAAGACAGTATAGAGAGAAGGAGCATAGGCATTTCTCAGGGTTTGTGCCAGAGAAATAATCTTCTCTTTCCGGGAGAGTCCTCGCTGCTTCATATCCTTATAGAGTTCAATAAGCTGCGGCAAGCTTTCTTCTCCGTCTCCCACAAGAAAGATATCGATAAAGTCTGCCATAGGTTCGGGAGAAATAGCGGCAGGGCCACCTGCAATGACAAGAGGATCTGTCTCGTTTCGCTCCGATGCTATGATAGGAATTCCTGAGAGATCGAGCATGTTTAAAACATTCGTATACGATAACTCATACTGGAGTGAGAAACCTACCATATCGAACTCTTTCAAAGGTGTATAGGTTTCGAGAGAGAACAGGGGAATCCGGTGCTTCCTCATAAGCAATTCCATATCTTCCAAAGGGGTAAATACCCTCTCACAAACAGTGTCCTTTCGGTCGTTGAGGAGCCCGTAAAGAATTTGAATGCCTAAATGAGACATACCGATACTATAGGTATCAGGAAACGCCAGCACAATTTTTACTTCGCTATCAGCATGGTCTTTCGTAACGGAATTCCATTCTCCTCCAATATACTGCCCGGGCATTTCCACACATGGCAATATATTCTCTGTTACGAAATGTTTTAATGTATTCATATTTAGGTTATATTAATAGGAAATCAGATATTAAGCAAGTATGTTTCATTTTAAAATGACAATTGGAACGCCACCTGGAATGGCGTACTGGATATCGACCGGGGGTGATGTATTGGATTTCCGGACGGCCTCTTAGTATCTCATTTCATAAAGGCGCCGGGATGCAAGGTCAATCTTTGAGCGCATTTTGACATTGAAAATAATGGAAAGGGCAACAAAGGATGTAAGCATAGAGGACCCTCCATAGCTAATGAAAGGTAGTGTTACTCCTACGATAGGAGCTACTCCTAAAGTCATGCCGACATTCACTACTATTTGGGTTGCAAACATCGTGACAAGACCAATTACGACAAGTCTTCCATAGGGATCTCGTGTATTCCTGGCAATACCGATACCACACGCAACAAAGGCGATGTAAAGAAGTAAGACAAGACAAGCCCGTAAGAATCCCCATTCCTCGGCAATAACGGCAAAGATAAAATCGGTATGGCGCTCGGGTAGAAATTTCATCTGGTTTTGTGTGCCATTTCCCCATCCTGTTCCGAATAGGCCTCCTGAACCAATGGCGATAAGAGATTGGAGCCTATGATAACCGGCTCCCCAATCAGTGGTTTTTTCAGGCCAAAGAAAGCCAATAATTCTCAACTTTTGATACGATTTAAGCATAAACATCCAGAATAGTGGTGAAATAGCTAATCCTGTACCGATTAATATAAGAAAGTAAGAGCGCCGGATACCGGCAGCATATAAAATAGAGAATAAGATAGGAACCAGAATTAACGCTGTACCCAGGTCTGGCTGTTTCATAATAAGCGCCATGGGTATAAACGCCAGAAGAAGAGAAATTCCTATATCAAAGAGCCCCAGTCCATACTTCTTATACCTGAGAAATCTTGCGAGGGTAAGAACCAGGGTGATTTTCATAAACTCAGAGGGTTGGACAGAGAAAGAACCAATAGAAAACCAACGTTGTGAGCCTTTCACAGAGCCTCCAATACCTAGTAATAAAATCAAAAGAAAAAGAACTGATGCGTAGATGATATATGCATAATGTTCAAATAAAAGGTAATCAAAATAAAGAAGGGTAAAGAAAAGGGTGAATCCCATTGCAACCCATATGATTTGTTTGAATAAAAATCTTTCGGACGATGCGCTCCAAACGAAAAATACCCCTATCGTTAAAATGGTGCACAGTATAAGAAATATCAGCCAATCAAAATTTCTTAGATTTACCTTGCTTGACATAGATTCGTTCTAAAAAAGATTTTTCCCCTCATCCCTGTCTTGATGTAGGGGCAAGACTTTACAGGCTGTCCGAGAATATGGTTAATAAATAAGAGTAAAAGACAGAAATTGTAGATAAATTAAAATACAATCGATAAACAAGCCAGGAAAAGGTTAACATATTTTCATCCAAATCATCCTTTTATGTCAGGAGCATAAAAAGGACATAAGACTCCTACCATGAGGGCTTGCTTTCCTCGTATTACCTTAATACCGTGGCTGGCCTTATTCCCATTTTCAGCATCTTTTTTAAATTCCATCCAATACACATCAGTTTAAACTCTGCACAGACCTTTTCCAGTCCCCGCAAGAGAAAGTTTCGGTACCCCACGTTGAATTTCAAATGCCCAAAGACTGGTTCAATGATATACTGACGACTGACGCATAAAATATTTTCGCCTTCCCTCATCAGATGTCAACTTCTCTCTCATCTTCTGTAAAAGAGGCTCACAAATATCCATGAACAATTCCCTTACCTTTGCCTTTGTGCATAAGGACCGCTTCTGACATGCCCCACACTCCGTCCCCTTGTAAACCTTATGATTCAACTGACGGCTCGCAGTCTTCTCTGTTCCGGTCTTCCGGTATAGTAACCGCTTCCCTTCCGGGCATACATACCTATCGCTTGCCGCATCATAGGTAAAATTGGTAGTGTGATATCGATTCTCTTCCTTTTTATATGCTCCTGACTTGTACTGCTGAAAACGATCATCCGGAATATATCCATCGATCCCTCTCTCTTCAAGATACTCATAATTTGCATAGCTCCCGTACCCGCAATCTGCCGCAACTTCTTTAACTTTCTCCTGAGTATTTGCCTCTGCCAGCTCTATCACAGACTTCAATTGGTTCCGGTCATTCGCTTCCGTTACCGCCTCCGCTGCTACAATAATCCCACTCTCGGTTACCGCCGCCTGACAGTTATAGCCAGGGCGTATGTCTTTGCTTCCTCCACCTTTCATATGATTGGCATCCCTATCGGTAAGATTGATCTTCTCTTTTCCTTCCGCCTTCATTACCTCCAGTGCCTCTTCTATCTTCTTTTTCAGGTACGTACGGTCTGATAACTTCTCCTGTAATGCCTCTTTGTTCAGGATCCACTTTGCAGGTATCGTCTTCTTGTTTGTCCATCGTTTCTGCTTCCTTCAGTAATATCGCTATCTCCTCTTCTATCCCTGAGAGCCATTTCTCAAACCCCGCACGGTCTTTCGTCCGCTTTGCTGATGCATTGCCTTTGAGCTTTGTCCCATCCAGATATATCTTTCCTACGCTGGTATACCCCAACTCACTGAATATT
Organism: Candidatus Jettenia ecosi; assembly: GCA_005524015.1. Taxonomy (GTDB): domain Bacteria; phylum Planctomycetota; class Brocadiia; order Brocadiales; family Brocadiaceae; genus Jettenia; species Jettenia ecosi. Next base: position 5,449 of record SULG01000042.1, on the reverse strand, counting down.
CTTACGATATCCACAAAATACTTCTCTATCGCTTTGAGATTATTCTTGCGAAAATCGCTTATTGTCTGATGGTAGCAGGCGTGTAGCATTGCATCAGATACATATACCCGTGATCGCTCAGACATCTCTCTTCCAGCTTCCGGCTACTCCTCAAGCCTGTTGCATACCCATAAAAAAGCACACTTAAGAGTAACTTCGGATGATAGGTACGTTGGCCTAACAAAGAATAGTTCGCCTCTATCACTTCGGTATCTAACGAGAATACAACCTCTTTGACTAATCTGCAGAGATGGTCTTTGGGTAATACCGTTTCGATATAATCTAAGAATGCTTCGGGAGTAAATCTCATCAGGGGTTTCTGGAATTCATGAAATGGTTTAAATTTCGCCATATGATTGATTCTCCTTAGATTTTCTCTTGGTAAGGTAATGAATGAATCAGCATAGTTCTTCGGTACTATCGTTGGCTCGAAGCAAAAATTTAACTGATTGTTGTGATTTTGTTTTGGGGTTCTCATGGGTACTTCATTATAGCATTGTACTGGATTGCCTCAATAAAATTGTCACTCTCTCTAGCAAAAATTGAAAAACGCTACATTCTCGGACAGCCTGTTAAAACTTGCCGCTTCTGGGGAATTTCAACATCAGGTTTTTCTGATAAATATTTAGACCTGATACGATCAATAAACTTCTGGGATCCTAAAAATAAACCGTGCCGAAAATCTTCCCATATTCTTTTCTCTTCCCGGGAATATTTTTGAACCATTTCTCTCTATGCCTTGTTCTTGTCTTTTGTATCAAAATGAGAAAGAATAGGCGCTGTACGTAACCACTCTGGTGATTTTTTACCATAGGCATATACGGGATAACTGCTCCAGGGATAATCTACTAACCGACTGACTATTCCGGCTCGTAGCGGATTCCTATGGATATAGCAGGAAAGAAGCATCAAATATTCATCATTTTCAACAAGAAAGTTTTTGAATCGCCCTTGAAAAAGGTGACCATTTCGCTTGTGTTTTATATTATACCGGCGTGTGTACGTGGTTCCAAACCACTGCATGCCTTGAGAAATATTGGGCTTATTGGTTTTGAGGAGTAAGTGATAATGGTTATTCATGAGTACATAGGCATAAACCTCAATCTCAAACCTTTCAGACATGTTTCCCAAAATGTCCAGAAATGAAATACGATCATCATCATCAGTAAAAATATTCCTTCGCTCATTTCCCCGTGATAAGACTTGTCCTCGTGCAAATGGGGATGTGATAGTATGCCCCCTCATATTCTATACGCCATTGTCTTGACATGGCAGACAACATAGCAAAATGAGCTACTCTTGTCAACAATTTAATCACTAATCAAGGTGTGACCCTGACTGACCCCTGACCCTGACTGACCCCTGACCCTGACTGACCCCGAGATAGACTAGCGCCTTATCATCGTTGTATGAAATCAGTTCAGCGTACCGTCCCCAATTGATGAGGGTATCCAGCTGTTTTTCGGCTTCATCTTTCGGGAATTCCAACTCCAAAGCGGCGTGAATGACATCCCAATCCAACGCATGGTTTTCAGAATGGGTTAGCATGGTTGTAAGCCAACGTACCAAAGGCAGGCGGCGAATGCGCGTGGCGAATATTTCCTTACGTGCCTGAATGCTTGCTTCGGCAAAGGTTTCACCGAGCGAAGTCAGGATAATGTCGCCCTTTTTGACGTAAACAAAACCCAAAATTTCGGAGGCTTCGATAAGGCTAAAGATGTGATTGGAGTCAACCTTTAACTCTTGTGGCAGACGATAAATATCCTGCCGGTTTGTTGGTAGTTCCGAGAGGTATTCTAACAAGCCTGCCAGATCTGAGATCGCGATTTTGGGCAAAGCACGTGTATGACCCTGCTCGCCAGGGGCTGTGCCTAATTCGATGGCTTCGGGTTCGGTTTGCCCTGCTAACATTCCATAGACTTCATCCACAACTCTCTGGAATTCATCCGATTTGCGTTGACGGGGATGCGGAAGTTCCACTTTTACTTCGGCGATAATGCGCCCAGGCTCTTTATCCATGACCACAATGCGGTCAGCCATAAACACGGCTTCTTCAATACTGTGGCTGACCATCAGAATGGCTTTGGTGGGAATGCTACCGCTTGTCCACAATTCCATCAATTCGCCGCGCAGAGATTCGGCGGAAAGCACATCCAACGCGGAGAATGGTTCGTCAAGACAGAGTAATTCAGGCTCTACTGCCATTGCACGCGCAAAGCCCACCTTTTGACGCATGCCGCCAGACAATTCACGGGGATAAGCGGTTTCAAATCCGCCCAAGCCTACACGGTCAATTAAGTCAAGAGCGCGAGACGTGCGGATATTGGAAGGAATTTCGCGTGCTTTCAATGCTAAATCTACATTTTCAAATACACTCAGCCAGGGGAACAAGGCGAAAGTTTGAAAAACAATGGTTGCGTGCGGGTTGACGTCCTTCAAAGGCTGGTCTCGGTAAAGTACCTTTCCTTCGGAGGGTTTTTGCAAGCCTGTGATAATTCGCAATAAAGTGCTTTTTCCACAGCCCGAAGGTCCAAGCAATGCCACGAACTCACCTTCGGAAACAGTCAAGTTAACATCCTGCAGAGCAGTAAAGCGGCGCTGTCCGCTCGTATAAATTTGTTGAACGTGGCGCAATTTGAGTAATGCATTGGTGTGATTGGTTGCCATAATTACTCCATTCGATATTTTTCTTTGGCGATTTTATATAATCTCCGCCAGAATAGACGATTGACCAGTACAACCGTTAAAATCATGCTAAGGGTGGAAGCCAGAAGCAGAGGATAATCGCCTTTTGCGGTTGCTTGTGAGATGAGCGAGCCTATGCCAGTAGCGAACAACGTCTGCCCGCCAAAGTGAACAAATTCCGCCACGATGCTGGCATTCCATGCACCACCGCTTGCTGTGATTGCGCCTGTAATGATGAAAGGGAACAATGCGGGCAAGATAAGCGTGCGCCATGTTTCCCAACGCGAGAGTTGCAGTAAAGAAGATGTATATTTAAGGTCTTGTGGAATTGCGCTTGCACCCGCAATGATATTGAAAAGTAGATACCATTGTGTTCCCATCAACATTAAGAAGATTGCGGCTATATTCAGCCCGCCTGCTATGTTGATAAAAAACAGCAAGATGATGGGAAAAATGGCTGTGGCAGGCACAGCTGCTGTCACTTGCACAATGGGCTGGAGTATGGCGGCAATGCGGCGATTTGTCCCAATAGCGGCACCAACGGGAATTGTCCATAGCAGAGCGATGACCAAAGAAACGCTCACACGCAGAAAAGTTACCAGTATGCCAATTCCGATTTGACCCCATTGGGCTTGTGGAACCGAAACTAACATCTCCGCAGCCCGAAATCCGCCATAGAGGATAAGTATACCAATGAGTAAATAAAATACAGATAACTTCCAGCTAAGTTTCTCGTCGTTTCCATTCCAGACCGCCTTCATCGGCGCGCGCTGAATGAACCAATGGTCAAGATGCTCGTTTGTTTTTTCAAAAATCATCTTCCTCCACAAAAATAGCCTTGAAGTACGAACCAAATTATAAAACCATGATGTTGGCGGTTGGTCACTTTCTACCATTTCCACTTTGAAACGATCTGACCAGGCAAGCAATGGACGCCAGATAAACTGGTCAAGTGCCACAATGGTCATAATTAATGCAGTCAGCCCAAAAGCGATAGAGCGGAAATCTCCCTGATTAGCGGCTTCCTGAAGATATGCGCCCAAACCAGGCAGGCGGAAATCTTTTGACCCGACCGTGAAAATTTCTGACGCCATTAGAAAGAACCAACCGCCAGCCCAGGACACTACGCTATTCCAGATTAGTCCAATCATTGCAAAAGGCAGTTCCAGGTGTTTGAAGCGTAGCCAGGTGTTCAGACGAAAAATAGAACTTGCTTCGCGCAATTCTTTTGGAATTGTGGTCAGCGATTGATACCAGCTAAAAGTCATGTTCCATGTCTGACTGGTGAATATCAATACAACAGCCGCCAATTCCGCCGCGACGCGATGAGGCAAGACGGCGCTCAGTCCCAAAAAGACAATCGGCAGGAAGGAAAGGATTGGTACACTCTGCAAAACATCCAGCAGGGGCATGAGGACAGATTCGGCGCGGCGATTATATGCCGCTGCACGTCCATAGGTGAGTGTGAACAGCAACGAGAGAATATAAGCCGCAAGCATTCGTCCCACTGAAAGCAATGTGTACCAGGGCAAAGCAGAAGGGTTGAGCGAAATTTGCGAACCTTCAATGATGGGTGGCGAATCAAACGCAAGCCGCGCTCCCCCATAAAGAAGCACAGCTATTAACAAAATGACAATCACATCTCCCCATGTGAAGGAATGTTCCAAGCGTTCTTTAGGCGGCGGGACGTTTTGAAGTAATTCCATATTCATTTTCAAAATAAAAGCCTCGCGACAATTGATGCGCAGGACTGGAGGTTGACTTGCTCTGGCAAGATTGTATCGGTCCCATATTATAAATTTTATAAATTGGATGGGATTTCGTAGCGTACTATGGTCGGAGTCGGCTAGAAAAATATATCCATAAACGGAGGTGAATATATTCCCGTAAACAAGCATTCGTCAAGAGCGATTGATAAAAGGCTGAATATACAGAATTTTGCACGGGTGCACCTAACGCTTAAACTGTGCGGCAGGCGATAGCCTGTCCGCACGAGTGGTTTGTTATGTCCGTTCTCTGGATTCGCGTATTGCTTCTAATATTTCCTTTCGGAAAATCCTTTTGCCCAAGTTTGGCACATCAAAGGGGGAACGACGAGAGGGTGTTTTTGGCACAATAGAAAACATATCGCCTTTACGCCGACGAATAACAATTTCCTCTTTTTTAAATTCTTCAAGAATATCTGCTAATTTTTCTCGTGCCTGAGAGTAAGTATATATTTTCATTCACTCCACCACCTTTATACTAAGGTTTCTTGCCGCATAACACATACGGTCGTCAAGGCTAATAAGCGGTAATTTATTTTCAACGCAACACTGTAAATAATAAGCATCATAAGCATATATACTGAATCGAAGAGCGATTTTGATCGCATCATGTATTTTTACCGGAACCAATTTGACGGCAATTCTCTGGGAGATGTCATATGCCTTGAGAACTTCCCGATCATTAAGGCTACCCTTTTTTCTGATTGCAATCAATGCATTTCCAATTTCGTATGGCAAAATTTCAGGAGAGACTATTTTCTCGAGTGTCTTATTAATAACCCAGTCCCTGTCAGATTCGTTGAGAACGACAGCAAGAAATGCACTTGCATCTGCCACAATTTCCATAACTTGTAACTTGGAATTGTACAACTCAATCACAGAATTGTCAATTAATATTGATGGGCATAACAATGATTATACAGCGAAAGGCCATAGTAGGCCATAGGGTCACACCTTGA
>SULG01000041.1 GCA_005524015.1 Candidatus Jettenia ecosi | reverse complement strand
GTATTATTTATGACGATCAATCGTATAGCCACCTACCTTACCAAGAAAGGGAATTGCTAACATATTTGATAGAATTGTACACTGTTTTGTATCACGAAAGTTCCAGAGGCCAATCGTCATACCTTTATGCCCCATGCGATGCTGGTCCTGGTATGTGCCTAAAAGCCGGTTCCACAATGGCAGGTTAAAACCGAAGTTGGAGTTAGTCTCGTAATACATACCGAATGGTGCACTCGGTGCATTTCAGGGGTCACGACAATCCATCCCAGCACACGGTCCAAACCGCGCAGTATACGTACATTGCCATGGTTGAACATAGATGTGACATTCAAGAGCACTTCGAATATAACCATGCCCAGCACAGGTGGGCCCATAACCACAACTACTCCAAACTTGATTACCATGGATAGAATGATCTCAAAAGGATGGAACCGGATTCCTGTAGTGACATCGAAGTCCAAATCTGGATGGTGCATGCGGTGTATTCTCCAGAAGATAGGAATGGCATGGAACATCACATGTTGCAGATAGATGACAAAGTCCATAATAATTACCGATAACGCGACAGCGAGACTGTACGATACCCGGAAATGATTGAAAAGTCCCCATTCGTGCTCATGTGCAAATATTGCCATGCCGGCGGCGGCAGGAAAGATGGCGCGTACCAGGAAACTATCAAGGAATACGATACCGAGATTGTTAATTCATCGGAGTGTCTTGGAGACTGTGAGCCTTCGCCTGGGTGTCACGAACTCCCACAGGGCCATAATTAATAAGATACCAAAAAAGAATACAAGACGAATAGCTACCTCGTGGTTCATGACGAATTCACTAACGCCCATGGTTCGTGCCTGGTAGTAAGTAATCTCTATAAACTTCAAAAATATATTGAAATAATCCATCATATCTTTCTGTTTATCCGCAAAAGTCTTCCCGGTTGTTATTTGTTATAAACACCGGTTTTGATATATTCATTATCATAAAAACATATCATAAGGGATAAAGACAGATAAAAATTAAATTTCCTTGAAAGCCTTTAGATTGCTGATAAAATCAAAGGGAATCAGAAAAGATAAAAATGTATAAAAAAGCTTAAAAAAACGGGAATGTTATACAGGTTAATCTATGTCCAGTTTTAAATTAGTCTCATCATTTAATCCGCAAGGCGACCAGCCTCATGCAATACAACAACTGGTTGAAAGTTACAAAAACAATATGAATTCCCAAACCTTATTGGGTGTAACAGGTTCAGGGAAGACCTTTACTATGGCAAATGTTATTGCGGCATTGGGAAAACCTACCCTGGTGATGACCCATAATAAGACCCTGGCAGCTCAGCTTTACAGTGAGTTCAAAAGTTTTTTTCCGGAAAATGCCGTTGGGTATTTTGTCAGCTATTATGATTATTATCAGCCCGAAGCGTATATTCCACAGCGCGACATCTACATTGAGAAAGAATCAACCATCAATCAGGAGATCGACCGGTTACGGCTTCTGGCTACGAGCGCCCTCATGTCGCGAAGGGATGTTATTATTATTGCCAGTGTCTCCTGTATCTACGGCTTAGGTTCTCCTGAAGAGTATCAGGAGATGTATGTGCATCTTTGCAGGGGTGACTCGATAGAACGAAATAAACTTTTAAGGAAGCTTATCAGTATCCAATATGAGCGGAATGATATCCAGTTCATTCGTGGCTCATTGCGGGTACGTGGAGATGTGGTAGAGGTATTTCCTGCCTACGAGGAAATTGCCTATCGTATAGAGCTATTTGGCAATGAGGTTGATAAAATTTCTAAAATTAATCCCATGACAGGAAATTTCTTACAGGAAGTACAAGACATATCGATCTATCCTGCCAAGCATTTTGTTATGCCGGAAGGAAAGATCGAAGGGGTGGTCAGATCAATTGAATATGAACTCAATGATAGACTTAAGGACCTTCGTTCAAAAGAAAAGTTTTTAGAGGCGCAGCGACTGGAGGCGCGTACCCGCTATGATATGGAAATGCTTCTGGAGGTAGGTTACTGCCATGGTATCGAAAACTATTCACGGCATCTGAGCGGCCGCGCACCTGGAGAAACACCGTATACCCTTTTCGACTATTTTCCGAAAGACTTTTTCCTTATTATAGATGAATCTCATGTTTCTATTCCACAAATCGGAGGTATGTACCATGGAGATCGGGCACGCAAAGAGGTTTTAGTCGAATATGGCTTCCGTTTACCCTCTGCATTAGATAATCGGCCTTTAAGATTTGACGAATGGGAATCGAAGATCCATCAAGTTTTATTTGTCTCAGCAACGCCAGGTTCCTATGAGTTGAAAAAATGTCATGGTACCATAGTTGAACAAATTATTCGTCCCACAGGGCTTGTTGATCCAATAATCTCTGTGAAACCCGCAAAGACGCAGATAGAGGACTTGTTGAAGCAAATCAGGAACAGGGCTCAGAAAAAGGAGCGGGTACTGGTAACCACGTTAACGAAGCGGCTTGCAGAGGATCTTAGTGAATATATTAAGGAAGAGGGACTGAAGGGTATGTATCTTCATTCCGAGCTAAATGCTATAGAAAGGGTAACGATTTTAAGGGATTTAAGGTTAGGGAAATTTGATGTATTGGTGGGTGTTAATCTACTCAGAGAGGGTTTAGACTTACCGGAAGTCTCTTTCGTTGCAATTTTGGATGCAGATAAGGAGGGTTTTCTCCGTTCAGAGACCTCGCTCATACAGACTATTGGCCGAACTGCAAGAAATGTAAATGCTGAGGTGATATTGTATGCAGATGAGATAACAAATTCGATGAAACGGGCAATGGATGAAACCAACCGCCGCCGTGCCCTGCAAATTGCATACAACAAAAAGCACAATATCACGCCAGCTACCATACAAAAAGAGATCAAAAAGGGCATTGAAGATGAGGTCGCATCGCATAAGATTGTTTATGAGACCGTTGCTGAAAGTGAAGAAGAATACATTACCCAGGAGTTTGTGAATGAATTGGAAGAAGAGATGCTTAAAGCCGCAGAGGCATTGCAATTCGAGCGGGCAGCTGAGCTAAGGGATAAAATACAACAGATACGATCAAAGTGCAGCGTGGACAGCTTATCATCAAAACCGAAACAGACCGCCAGGAAAGTTGCATCGAAAAGGTAAAAGAGGGGAATCTTTAGGAATAAAAGAACTCAAAATTTTATAGGTGACCCAATTTGCTAAAACACCTTCCAGATAAATATAATAATCATAGCCAGTCCAATTATTATTTTTACTATTGATCCTCCCAGAAAGCCTGCAAAATTACCAAAGCCAGACTTCAATGCTCCCTTGTAACTCTTTCCGCCAATAACCTCAAAGACAACAGTGCCTGCAACAGGTCCTAATATCAATCCTATAGGACCGCCCATATAAAACCCAACTCCGGTGCCTATTATTGAGCCGATGATTCCCCATTTTGTGGCGCCAAACCTCTTTGCTCCACATACATTCCCAAGATTTTCAAGTACAATAGAAAAAATGGTAAGGAGCGCAAATATCAGCAAAATCATCCACGTAATTTTTTCAAAATGTGTGAAGAGAGCATAGAGAAATGCTCCAATCCAAATAAGCGGGATGCTCGGTATTATGGGCACTATGATTCCAGCCATACCGACCACCATTATTATGAACGAAATTACAAATAAGATAATTTCCAAAATTCCCATATTTTGCCCATCCATGATACATACCCAATACAAGAAATTATTTTTGAAAAAAAGTAATAATACGATAATATACCATTGTAGCTTATGTTCAATAAAATCGCCCGGATAAAGTTAAATATTTGCAAGGTGGAATACTTATGATATGGTTTTTAATAGGAGTGATTGCTGCAATCTGCTCATCAATAGGATTTATACCACAAATCATTCAGGGTATAAAAACTAAATCATTGTCTGATGTTTCACCAGCCATGATGGCCATTGTAGTAGTAGCAAGCAGTTTGTGGTTAGCCTATGGAATCCACATAAAAAATTCTACCATTATATTCTCAAACGTATCTACGCTCTCATTTGCTATAATAATCCTTTTATTGCGTTTTTTATTTAAACCTGAGTTTGCTCAATTAAAGAGAAAATTACTATCTATTTCAATTAAAAACCGGCTTATTCTATTGCTCATCACCTTTACGTTGTTGCCGTTCGCTTTATTGAGGATTTTAGCTTATCCTAGAATACAGGCTGATGTTCAGGAGGTGTTGATACGGAATCTCGAGGGTATTGTCCATAAACAGGCTGAATTGGTAACGAACTGGATATATGAGAGGGTAAAGAATGCGCGTGTAATTGCAAGCAATCCCCTCATAGCAAAAGGTACGGAGATTACTAAAGAAGATAAGGATTATCCTGATATTGTTCAATATCTTGAAGAAATTAAGAATGAATATGGATATAAAGGGATAATGATGAGTAATAATAAGGGATTAGTAACTGTTGCTACCTCAGGAGAGAGCGTTGGAAGGGATATTTTGCAAACTGATTATTTTCATGGAGCAATGCAGGGAGATTCATTTGTATCAAGTATTGCTCCGTCTGAGATTCCCCTTACCAATGAATACGCAGAAGAAGAGCTGGGTGTCCCTACGATGTTTGTTTCAACACCATTGAAAGATAAAGAGGGAAATATCACTGGTGTTGTTGCATTGCGGATCGATGTATCCAGCCTGAACGATGTAATGTTAAGCCTTAATCTGGGGAAGACAGGGAAAACGTATCTTGTCAACAAAGATGGATACATGATTACTGAATCAAGGTTTGCAGGATATCTCAGAGATATGGGATTAATAAAAAAGAGATGTGCATTAGAATTGAAGGTAATTGACCGGGAAACGGGTAAAGTAACTCAAGGTGTTCAACAGTGCATTTCAGGCAACAACGGCTTTGATGCACAGGGCTATAAGGATTATAGCGATGTAACCGTATTAAGTGCATGGCGCTGGTTGCCTAAGTTTCACTGGGGTGTTATAGCGGAAATCGACAAAGATGAAGGATATGGAGTCGCTTATAACCTGAATTATATTGTATGGGGTGTGCTCTTAATTCTTGCATTTCCCTTTGTTATGGTAGCATACCTTGTGGGGAGGAAGCTTTCAATACCTATTCTTACTTTAACTGAAGTAATCAAGAAGATGGCATCAGGAGATTTAGCGCAACGGGTAGACATCCAGAGAGAAGATGAGCTGGGTGAATTGGCAAGTTCATTTAACGTTATGGCAAAATCCCTTAGTGAGAAGACAGAGGAGATTTTCATTTCTGAGAAGAGATACCGGGAGACCTTCAATTCGATTAAAGAAGGGGTGTATCAGTCAGGGCCAGGAGCGGAAGGAGTTTTTACATTTATTAACAAGGCAGGGGCTGAGATCCTGGGATACAGCACTCCGGAAGAGGTAATCGGAACGAAGGTAAAGAATATCTATGTCGATCCGGAAGACCGAAGACGCCTCTGCGATAAACTGGAGAAGGATGGGGTCTGGAGAGAGTTTGTATCGCTGTGTAAGAGGAAAAGCGGTGAGAATTTCTATGCAGAACGTACGAGCAGTATGCTGAGGGATGAGAAGGGCAATCCGGCAGCTATCTATGGAGTATTCCGCGATATTTCCGAGAGGAAGAAGGTAGAGATGGAGGTCATAGAGTCAGAGAAGAGATACCGGTTATTATTTGATTCACTGAAGGAAGGGGTATATCAATCCGAGCCTGAGGTAGATGGGGTATTTACCTGGATTAATCAGGCAGGGGCAGAGATCCTTGGCTATAAATCTCCGGAAGAAGTGATTGGACTTAAGGTAAAGGATGTTTATGTAAATCCGGATGACCGGAAAGAATTAATTGATACCCTGGAAAAGGATGGTATATGGAGAAGTTTTATCCTATATTGCAGGAGGAAAAATGGTGAACGGTTTATTTCCGAAAGTACTTGTAATCTTGTACGTAATGAGGATGGTAAGCCGGCAAGAATTGATGGTATACTCAGGGATGTAACGGAAAGATAAATAATATTTGAGGAAAAGATTATGTTATGGTCTATAATGGGGACGATTGCTGCAATTTGCACAACGGTAGGATTTATACCGCAAATTATTCGCGGCTTAAAAACGAAGTCATTATCTGATGTTTCGCCGATGATGATGGCTCTTTTATTTGTAGGATGCAGTCTGTGGATGGTTTATGGGATTCATTTAAAAAATCTTATTATTGCACTTGCGAATGGGTTTACCCTTTCATTTGTTACTACCATTATTTTATTACGTATTTTATTTAAAAAAACAACGCAGGATCTTGGTACTGAAAAGACCTGATTATTCTTTCGGTGTCATTTTTATTAAGATAGGAAAATAGAAAGTTTACAAAAAACAAGTTTTCTCAAATTGGGTTTGCAAAACAATACGATGTGAGATGTATTATTGCCTTATGATTTTACACGAGAGGAAGTATGCTAAAGATGTGTCAGAGTTAATCTAAATAATCTGACTACTATTTCTCAGGGTGAATAAGGTAATTTCTGGTCGTGCACAGAATCTTATCGGTAAGCAAGAAGTTCCAATGCCTTTATTTACATACATAATTGTCTTTCCTTCCCGAAACAATCCTGATGCATAGCGGATACAAAATTTAGAAGATGTAACCAGAGACCCATAAAAAGGCAGATTGACCTGCCCGCCATGAGTATGGCCTGCTATGACAAAATCAATATCTCTATGCTGAATCATTTCCATGATGTCTGGATTATGGGACAATAAGATTTTTGGTTTATTATCCATGCCATTCAGGGTAGTTCCTAAATTAACTTCCCCTTCCCATAAATCATCTATGCCTGCAATGAAAATATAATCCTTTTTTCTGTAGAGAGGGATATGTCTGTTGATTAATACATGGATACCTTTCTTACGGAGTGCATCGGAAGCGCTTCCTTTATTATCATGATTTCCTACTACGGCAAAAATACCTTCTTTTGCCTGTAATTCTGCCAATTCTTTTGCGACGGGCAGGAGAAAATTATCGGAATTATGGATATAGTCGCCTGTCAAAACAATAATGTCAGGAGATAATGCATTTACCTTCCGGACACATCTTCGTATAAATTCCCGAGGAACATATTTGCCATGATGAATATCAGAGAGTTGAGCAATCGTCATTCCTTCAAATCGTTTTGGTAGGGCATTAATCTTTATGGTGATATCGTTTATTTCAACCCAACGAGGTTCTAACAGGCGGCTATAACCCCCAAGTGATGCAGCCACAGCTATATGACAAAACGCGCTTTGCATGAAAGTACGTCGGGAAATCATTCTTCATCCTCGTTGAATGGATTATATTTGAACATACGTATAGGTTAGAATGTGCGTTTTGAACTAGAATCGGGGTTTACATGCATACAGTGAAACAGAATCGTGTGAAATGTTTTAACTCAACCGAAGTGGTTAAATCAGTGAAATAGTAAAAGCCCATCGAAGGACTAATTGAATGTATATGTATAGGGATTTTAATTAGGTAGGGCGCCCCCTAGAGTTGCCTGGCAAGGCTAAAAAGCCTCGCCCTACGTCACTTCTGTTTTCTCATGAGTGCTACCAGAGAGACGACCTAATGTATTTTATCTGTCTTGTATCAAGAAAATCATCATCTTTTAAGATCACAGGGGGATGAGCAATCTGCACAAATTCCCTCTTCCCATTCTTCTCTAACAAATGATATCCAATCTTCCGGGGAGTTTCGGCAGGACAAACATATTCCAAGATCACAAAGCCCTTCAACTGCGTTGTTTGCATCATTTATTGCAGCTCCACAGCACGCGCATTGCCATGTAATCATGTCACTGCTTATATGGCCACCTACGTCACACATTTTATACTCCTTTTATTTATGTTAAGCCTTTTTTTTCTTTTGGTACTCGTCTATGAAGTATTGTAATACATCAGTCTCGGTAATCAAACCAATTAATTTATTTCTATCTTTTACTACAGGCAGACACCCTACCTTTTTATCGATCATGATCTTTGCAGCTTCCTCGACTGTAGTATCTGGTGAAACGGTAGTTACATTCTTTGTCATTACTTCTGAAACCTTGATGGAGTCCAGAAATTCTTTGTTCTCTCTCCAATTTGTAAGAATAGAAGTTAGCGAAGCACGGTAGAGGTCTCTTTGGGATAAGATGCCTACAATATCTTCTCCTTTCATAACAGGTAAATGTCTGATTCGTCCCAGATACATGATATCGTTGGCAAAACCAAGTTTTGCGTCAGCATTCAATGTTACCAGTTGTGTTTTCATCATCTCTTTTACGAGCATCTTTCTCCTCCATTTCTATGGCATCTTTAAGCCTTATTTCCCATTCTGACCCATAATGATTTTGAAGATTTTTTTGTATTTTCGCTTCCCATCTATCATATGCTTGCCTTATTGTAGTAATTGGCTGGTGTTCTTCTGATATATAGAGAACTTTATGTACTTGTTTTGGAAGAGGAATCAGGATATAGTCTTGTTCTTTTTTCCCTTCACATATGGTTACACAATGAGTATCTTGTGCTTTTAATATTGTTTCTCTTGCAGTCATAGCATCCTCATTGAGAAATATATTTCGCATTGCCTCTGCCCGGTCTTGAATTGCATAAAAGGCCTGCCACGCTCTCTTGTATACAAGTTTCTTGTATGTACGGGAAGCCGTATATTCGTTAAAGATACACGGGCCGCTAATCTTGTGATATACGGATTCTCCTGCCATGTCCGGGTACCCCATGCATTGGCTGGGCCTGGATTTATAAATACTGCAGCGTAAGTCCATTTTTAGACTGGCATCCGGCGATGTATTCGAGATCGTAAAATCCAGAAATTTGCATGAGTCATATAATTCGTTTTTATATCCTTTGCTCATTACTAATAATTTAACATACGGTGAACCCGTACCCTTTTTCCATAGTGATTTGAAAAAACCGATATGTCCGTTATTGGGCGGAATGACGCAGGTAAAGCAGCACATTCCATCTGAGCACTCACTTTCCACAAAGGTCATAGCACAGGAATTTCCGTGTGTTGTGCAATTATTATTCATACGAGCCTTATATTCAGGATTCAATGCGTGTTACTTTTTCCTCAATCAATTGACAAACCAGCTTGTATTCTTCACTCGATTCATTATAGCTGGGTATTCTCTTAATGATTTTCCTGGCCATCTCCTGGAGTTCTCCCGTGTTAAAAACACCATTAATATTGGTAATCAGGATTCTTCCCAGTTCTTTTGAATAGGCGCCCACAAAATCATAAACCCCCCCAATAATAGTCAATTTGTTCTCTTTTACCCTGTTGCCATAATATTTTAATGCTTTCTCTACTTGATAATCTACATTTATTTGGCTCAGATAAGCAAGCTCTTTCTTCTCATTCCTGATTTTCCCTAGTTGTGGTATTCCTCTTTCAATAGGGATTGTCAAGGGAAGCATTTCGCTTTTTACCTCATGACTAATTTTTGAATAATCTGTTTTTATGAGTTTATCAAAAGATTTTGCCAGATTAACAATTTCTTCGGATTGTGTTATGCAGGCATGCGTGGCAAACTTTACGGCGCCACAGTCCGTATGACCCAGGACAAACATAACAGGGGTATTAAGGACAAGGATTGAATACTCTATAGATCCTCTATTGATGGCTACCTGATTGCCGGCATTTCGAATGATAAATACTTTATTGAAAATATCTATCCCCAGAATCTCACCCTGCACACGGGAATCAGCACAGGTAAGCAAGGTAATATACGGATTTTGATGTGTTGCATATGCCAGAAACTTTGTCTCATCTGTTTTTTTAACAAAGGCCTCGTTATGGACGAGCAAGTGCCGAAAAATATTTCCAACTTCCATACATCCTCCTTAATAAATTTAAACTTTTTATATATAGTAAAGTTTCTCATCTTAACCACCTTATGATTCTACAAAATAGAGAAAACTTTATCCCTTTAATAAGCGGTTTTTAAAATACCATATCTAAAGTTAAAAGGATGTAGAGCTGGATAGATGTTTTGTTCCGGTTCTCTGTTACGTTGTCTCGAAATATTTTTTATGTTCCCATTCTGTTACCTGTATTCTGTATTCATCCCATTCAGCTATTTTTGAATGTATATAAATTTGGTACGTGTGTGAGCCCAAGGTTTGTTCCATCAATTTACTTTTTTTCAACTCTTCAATTGCTTCTCCTAAAGAGCCGGGTAAGGTAGCAATATTTCTGTACGCTAACTCATCCTTATTAAATTCATATACATTTTCTTCTACAGGATTAGGGGGTGTCATACCTTTTCGAATGCCATCGAGTCCTGCTTCCAGCATAACTGCAAGGGTAAGGTAAGGGTTATTGCTGGGGTCTGGACACCTTAATTCTACTCTGGTTGCTTGCTCTCTTCCGGGAGAATATCTTGGAATCCGTATCAGGGCAGATCGATTTTTTTGTCCCCAGCAAATATATACAGGGGCTTCATATCCCGGCACCAATCTTTTATAAGAATTTACTGTTGGAGACAGAATAGCACTCATTGCCCTTACATGCTGTAGCTGTCCTGCAACAAATTGCCTTGCTACCTTACTCAGTTTATATTCATCTTTTTCATCGAAAAAGATATTCTTTCGTGTATTGAGATCAAAGAAGCTCTGATGGCAATGCATCCCACTGCCACATACCCCAAAAATTGGTTTTGGCATGAAAGTAGCATATAAATCATGTTTATGCGCAATAGACTTTACCACCTGTTTAAAGGTTAATGCATTTTCCGCCGTTTTCAATGCTTCTGCGTATTTAAAATCAATCTCATGCTGGCCAGGAGCTACCTCATGATGGCTCATTTCAACGTTAAGTCCCATTTTCTCTAAGGTGAAAATGATATCTCTTCTCACACTCCCGGCAAGGTCTCTTGGTGAAAAGTCGAAATAACTTCCTACGTCGTGCGGGGTAGGCTCTACTTGTCCATTGCTTTTCGGTTTGAACAAGAAAAATTCTAATTCAGGTCCTACGTTATATCCAAAGTTCATTGCCTCAGCGTTTTTAATTGCTCTTTTTAGGATATATCGGGGGTCACCCTCAAAAGGGGAGCCATCAGGCATGTATACATCGCAGAATAATCTGGCAGTTGCTTCTTCTGTTTCCCAGGGAAGCAATGCATAGGTATTTGTATCGGGTTTTAAAAACATATCGCTTTCACAAATCCTTGTGAAACCATCAATTGAAGAGCCGTCAAACCAAATGCCTTTCTCTAAGGATTCCGGAAATTTTTCTACCGGTATAATAACGGCTTTGATATTTCCATTGATGTCTGTGAACTGCAACTGAACAAATTTCACATTGTCTTCTTTTGCGCGATTGATTATTGTTAAATCTGCATGCTCGCTAGTCATGTAAATCTCACCTTTCTGTACATTATTCATTATTTATCTAAAAATAGCCTATAGCATGGTTTTTATGTCAAAAATAGTAATTACCAGTATCTAATATATAATGCTAGAACCACTACTATGGCATGATTATTGTGAAATTTCTTTTTTAAACTTAACTCGTAAGATCCTATTGAATTTAATAATATACTACAACCAGGATATTTCCTTTTCTACAAAAAAGCTTGTTAATTCTAATCATATTACTGTAAAAAAACAAGTAATTTATGACTAACTGATAGAGGGTTCCTGCTTGACACTCTAAACATATCATGCTAAACTTCAGTTTACGTTATAATTTAGTATCCACAATACTACATTTTTTACTCAGAGAATTTAAGGATAAAATATTTCTATTGAGAAGATTATGGGGAAAATTATTGCAGTTTGTATAAGTGAAAAGAAGGGCGCCCAAAAAAGGGATATCCGCTCATGTAAACTTATTGAACAGTTTGGTCTGGAAGGAGATGCCCATGCTGGAAAATGGCATCGCCAGGTAAGTTTGCTGGCAAAAGAAAGCGCAAATAGTATGCGCGAGAAAGGATTAAATATCAAAGATGGTGATTTTGGAGAAAACATTGTAACGGAGGGCATCGAACTAAAATCCCTTCCTATAGGGACTTTGTTAAAAATTGGCGAAGGTATACTTATTCGGGTGACTCAGATTGGCAAATTATGCCATGACCGTTGCGCTATTTACTACAAGGCTGGTGATTGTATTATGCCAAGAGAAGGCATTTTTGCTGAAATTATTACCGGGGGCACTATTAAAGTAGACGATGAAATTACCGTACTTGAGAAGGATGCAGCAATAAAGATATGATTCGGGCAGCTATCTTGACATTAAGTGATAAAGGGTCCAGAGGAGAGCGGGAGGACAAGAGCGGTGAGGTTATTCGTAAGATGCTTATGGGTATTGATGCTGTTATTACCGCCTATGAGATTATTCCTGACGAGAAGGAACTTATTACAAAAAAACTCTTCGAATTTGCTGAAAAATCCGATCTTATTATCACTACAGGAGGTACCGGTGTGGGGACCAGAGACGTTACACCTGAGGCAACGCGGGCAGTCATAGAAAAGGAGTTACCAGGTTTTGCTGAGGCTATGCGAATGGAAGGACTCAGGCATACTCCCAGGTCTATGGGTTCAAGAGCTATTGCCGGAATTTATAAACAGACACTCATTATTAATCTTCCCGGCAGTCCTAAAGGTGTAGCTGAAAACCTGGCCGTTGTTTTACCTGTTATTCAACATACCGTTGGTCTTATCAAAGGCAATGTCAGCGATTGCGCAAAAGACCGCGAGAAGCACTAACAATTAAGATATATTCTCAGAATAATAATATCAGTATCATTCCGGGGGCAACAGTCCAAATCAATCCCATTTCCTCTTCAAAACATCATTACCCACATCTTTTCTCTATAAGGGGAAATAAGATCATTTCCTTACTTATGAACAGAATAAATTTAGGAAAGCTAAAGCCCAAAAGGCTGACATAAGATAGCTTGAGACGATTAGTTCTCATGATTTTCATGGATTTATATTGACTTGGAAGCTTATTTGGCTTACCTTCTGTGGATAGTCTCAAATTAAGAGCATATCGGCTGTGATTAAAATTTAAAGTATTATAGTCTTGATTTGAGGGACAATTTTATAAAGGGGGGGCAATTCATGAAGAAATTGATTGTGCTAGTGGTTTTGTGTTTGTTTATATGTGGCCTTACAAAGGTAACGATCGCAGGCGATATTTATGGGTATGTATACGATACTCATGATAAAGCTATACCTGGTGTTGAAATATCTACAAAAGACGACCATAACGTTTATAGTAAAGAAACATCCGGTAGTGGCCTTTATTATCTTTCTTTAAAGGTAGGAGCTTATACAATCAAATATAAAAAAGAAGGTTATCAAACTCAAATGAATGATATAAGTTTACTAAAGAATGAAAAAAAATGCTTAGAAATGGTTGTTATGGTAGCAAACCCTATTCCGGCTGACTAAATTTTATTAAGTAATTGTAAAAGGGATAGGGTAGTTCCTGAGAATTGTGACCTTGAAGCCCCCTAATAATTTTACTTAGGACGTTAAACGTATGTAAAATGGCAAAACTGTCAAATAATGAACATGTTGCAAAGCAAAAGCAATTCAAGGGTAAGATATCAGGTAATGTTAGATAGACTTTAACCCTTAAATATTATTTGACTTATCAAATATTTTTGATTAAAGTATTAAAAATTTAATCCACTTTAATTCATATCACAAAATATATTGTTTTAGGATAGGAAAATTAAAAATATTTGGATAATCTCGCAGTTAGGACAGAAGGGCTTACAAAGATTTACAGAGATTTTTGGAGACGTAAAAGTACCTTAGCCCTGACGAATCTCAATCTCAGTATTGAACGTGGAGAGATATTTGGATTGCTCGGTCCTAACGGATCGGGCAAAACGACTACAGTAAAATTATTACTTGGTCTTCTGTTTCCCACCTCTGGTAAATCCTGGTTGTTAGGATACCCTTCAAGCGATTTAAAGATTAAAAGCAAAATAGGGTTTTTACCGGAGGAGTCTTATTTATATAAATTTCTTAATGCAGAAGAAATTTTAGATTTTTACGGAAAACTTTTTGGTATTCCAAGAAAAGAAAGAAGAGGACGAATTGATAAATTAATTTACGATGTAGGACTATGGCCGCATCGGAAACGTCCATTAAGCCAATATTCAAAAGGTATGCTCCGGAGAATTGGACTGGCGCAATCCATGATAAACAACCCGGAGTTGATACTATTGGATGAACCTACAAGTGGATTAGACCCTATTGGTAGTTATGAAATTAAGAATCTCATCCTGGAATTTAAAAAACAGGGGAAGACAGTTGTTCTTAGTTCCCATCTTCTGGCTGATGTTCAGAATATTTGTAACCGGATTGCTATTCTGAGTAAAGGTATTTTGCAAGTAACAGGTAGTGTTCAGGAATTACTTTCTCAAAAAGATGTTATACAATTTCTGGTAAGGAATCTCTCACTGAATGATATTCAGGCAGTAGAGAATTTAATTAAGAATAAAAACGGTAGTGTACTCTCTATCGGTCATCCGTCCTCAACTTTGGAAGAGTTATTTGTAAAGACCATACAAAACCAGTCATAATATAGTTCTTTCGCGTGTTTACAATACTACTAACTATTGCTAGTCATACCTTTCGGGAAGCGATTCGAAAGAAAATACTCCATGTATTGATTGGGCTTGGCATTCTTATTATGGCTGTTGTATCTATCGTTCCGACAGCAGATGGGCCAGATGCAAGGATCAAAATAATGCTTGTGGTATTTTTTCAGGTAGTAGTGGTTCTCTGCATGGTAGGGATAATTCTTCTCTCTGCTACATCATTACCTCATGAAATAGAAGACAGAACAATTTATGGTATTTTATCAAAACCTATTTCGAGATTAAAGGTCATTGCAGGAAAAATACTTGGTTTTACCTTAGTATCAGCCTTTGTGCTGGTGATTTTAAGTTTTTTAAATATAGTTGCCGTTCTGCGAATTACAACACAATTACCCGGCAAATGCCAGGATATACTAAAGGCAAGGAATGAATGTAAGGTATCAGAGTTTTCTATTCAGGGTAAGGCGCATCATATTAGTGAAGGAATCGTATGGATTGAAGGGGGAAGAACAGGAATTGCTGTATGGAATTTTTCCGATGTATACAAAAAGCCGGGTAGTAAATTTTCTCTTGAAGCGGAGTTTCATGTAAAGATTGAGAGTAGTGGAGATTTTATTAATACGATTCCGTTAGCTGTAAGGATAGAAAATGCCGTTTCAGGACAGGGTAAGACCGAGGTTTTATCAGGAAAGGCTGACGAGCCATTTAACGTGAAAATAGATCCTGATATTGTTCAGGACAATAGTGCCATAACTATTACTGTTTTTCCTGTACATAGGACGGATTATATCGGTGTAACTCCTGGTGATGTCAGAGTATTTAGTGTGCAAAAAGGTTTTGTCTCTAATTATACAAAGGCTGTTTTTATAACCTTTTTGAAATTTTTTTTAATCGTAGTGATTGCTGTCATGGGGTCTACGTATCTATCCGCGCCTGTTAATATACTATCATCCTTAATTGTTTTTTTGTGTGGACACGTGTTAGATTTTATCAAAGATTTCTCTTTTCTTATTCAAAACCATGATCTCCACGGACATTCTTCTCAAGCGGTATCCAGAGAACCTAATATTTTCTTGATTTACCTCGATAGTGCTATGGAAAAGGTCTTGGAATGGTTTTCGGTTATTTTGCCGGATTTTAAGAGGTATGATAGTTTGCAATTTCTTCTGAAAGGCATAAATATTCCTTTAGAAACCGTTGAGATTTCTTTAGGATATACTGCTTTGTATGCAGGTATCTGCCTCATTATATCCTCTATACTATTTAAGAAGAGGGAATTTTTCTAAGCGCTTTGGATGAGTCGAAAGAGAGTTTTTCTTTTAGGAATATTACTAGGCACTATTTTCCTTGTTAACATAGGGATTGTTTCTCTGCGGGACTCATCACAGCCGGGTATTATTCACTATGATCTGACCGAAAATGTCCCCATGCTTCTTTTGGGAAGCTTTCGGGGAGTTGCAGTTGATTTTCTCTGGGCAAGAGCTATTGTTCGGCATGAGGAGAAAAAATATTACGAATTATTAACTATTAACAATCTTATATCAAAATTGCAGCCTAATTTCCCTGCGGTTTGGATTTTCCAGGCATGGAATATGGCATATAACATTGCCCATGAGTGGGATGCGCCACAAAATAAGTGGAAATGGATTCACGCTGGTTTAGACTTTGCAAAAAGGGGCGCAGTAAAAAATCCGAAGAGTGGCGATCTTTTCTTTGAGCTTGGATACATGTATTTACATCTGTTCGATCAGAGGTTTTTTACCTATGCAGCTTATTACCGGGAACAGTTGAAGAAAGAGGACGGAGAGGATAATTATGAATCATCGCTTTATTGGTTAAGAAGGTCTCTTTTAAATACCCCGAAACTGTATAATATTTTAGCTATAGAAAGAACTATTTGTCACACATTAGGGTATGCTTCGGCATGCGCAGAAAAAGAAGGGAATTTTGATAAGGCGCTACAGTATACAGAATCAGCCATACGGGAATGGAATGTCTATCGGATAAATCATCCGGAGGATGCTTTGACTCATGTGGATGATTTTATAAATACACTTGAGATGAAAAGGGTGTTTTTGCAAACTTTATTAAAATAGAAAGGAGAAAAATCTAAATCAATGAATAATTTTTGGCATAAGTTTAAACCTGTTTTTAAGAATAACCGTGTTAGTATTGTGATGATACTTTTAATGCTAACCATTCTAATCGTTGGGGTATCGAAGTCGGGTGTATTTCCCCGTAGCGCTCAGGCTGCGTTACAGGCGGGTGGAGAAAAACCCGTATTCGATATTGAGGAATCCACGCAAACAGAAAGGCCATTATTCGAGTTAGAAGGGCCTGTCCATAAGGTGACAGAAGAAACATCGCATACAATACCAAGATTGTGGTGGGTTGCGCCGATTGGCGCATTATGCGCTCTTTTTTATGCAAGAAAATTCTACAAAGAAGTTATGAAGGCGCCCGAAGGGAATGAGAAAATGGTTTCGATAGCCCATCACGTGAGAGTAGGGGCTTATGCCTATCTGAAACAACAATACAAAGTAGTAAGCATATTCTTTCTTGGCGCTTTCCTTGTCCTCCTTTTTATTTCCTTCGGACTACACCTCCAGTCCAAGGTAGTGCCTTTTGCATTCCTGTCCAGCGGTTTCTTGTCTGGTCTTGCAGGCTTTCTGGGTATGAAAACAGCCACAAACGCCAGTTCAAGGACAGCGGAGGGCGCAAGGAAATCCCTGAACCAGGGACTGCAGGTTGCATTCAGAAGTGGTGCTGTAATGGGACTCATTGTCGTGGGTATGGGTCTTTTGGATGTTTCCTTATGGTTTTTTGTATTTCGCAAATTTACCAATATTTCCCTGCTTGATATGGCTATGATGCTACCGTGTTTTGGTATCGGCGCTAGTTCTCAAGCCTTATTTGCAAGAGTGGGTGGCGGGATATTCACTAAGGCAGCCGATGTAGGAGCTGATTTAGTTGGTAAAGTAGAAGCTGGTATTCCAGAGGATGACCCGAGAAATCCTGCTACTATTGCGGATAACGTCGGAGACAATGTTGGTGATGTGGCTGGTATGGGTGCGGATTTATATGAGTCGTATTATAATTCGATGCTGGCCTGCGCAGCGCTAGGAGTAACTGCCGGCTTAGGCATCGCAGGGATGATTGTACCGATGGTCTTATCGGGAATAGGAATCCTCCTCTCTATCATTGGTATCTATGCTGTTAAGACAAAGGAAGAGGCTTCACAGAAAGAGCTCCTAAAGGCATTGGGGAAAGGAATCAATCTGAGCTCAATCCTGATCCTGATTTTTTCAGCGGTGGTTATCAAATATTTATTACCTGAAAATTTCGGTGTTTGGGGGTCGGTCGTAACCGGTTTAATAGCCGGTGTTATTATCGGTAAAGGTACGGAATACTATACCTCTTCTAATTATTCACCGACAAAAGGTATTGCTGGACAGGCAAAGACAGGTCCGGCTACCGTAATTATTGATGGTATTGCTACGGGGATGATGTCTACCATTATACCGGTCATTACGATTTCCATAGCAATCTTATTAAGCTATGCCTTTGCGGGTGGCTTTTCAAATATCTCACTTGGACTTTACGGGATTGCTATTGCAGCAGTCGGCATGCTTTCAACGCTGGGATTGACATTAGCTACAGATGCTTATGGGCCTATTGCGGATAATGCCGGTGGCAATGCGGAAATGAGTGGTCTGGAACCCTATGTCAGGGAAAGAACTGATGCGCTCGATGCGTTAGGAAATACAACAGCAGCTACAGGAAAGGGCTTTGCTATTGGCTCTGCCGCACTAACTGCCATGGCATTAATTGCTTCCTTTGTTGAGCAAATAAAAGTAGGATTAGAAAAGTCAGGAGTGCATGTTATTCAGGTTGCCGGAGTTTCTATGGATCTTGCCAATGCAAAATTATCGGACCTTATGCATTACCTGGATGTTACTTTGATTAATCCCATGGTGTTGGTCGGTCTGTTTGTCGGTGGTCTATCAGCGTTTGTCTTCAGCGCTATGACGATGAAGGCTGTAGGCCGCGCTGCCGGAAGTATGGTAGAAGAGGTGAGAAGGCAATTCCGGGAAATTGCGGGTATTATGGACGGAACAGGAAAGCCTGACTATGCGGCATGCGTTGCTATCAGTACGAAAGGGGCACAGCGGGAGATGCTCGTTCCTTCTCTTCTCGCATTATTGGTGCCTATTGTTTCTGGTTTGATACTGGGTGTTCCTGGTGTCGTAGGACTTTTAGCCGGCAGTTTAAGTGTGGGTTTCCTGCTGGCGGTCTTTATGGCAAATGCGGGTGGAGCATGGGATAACGCAAAAAAGTATATTGAGGGCGGAGCTCTTGGCGGAAAAGGCTCTTCTGCGCATAAGGCTGCTGTTGTTGGCGATACAGTAGGTGACCCATTCAAAGATACATCAGGGCCATCTTTGAATATTTTGCTGAAACTGATGTCGATTGTATCGGTAGTATTTGCGGGGATTATTATCAAATTCTCACCAAAGATAAGCGCCCTATTGCATCTCCATTGAGAAGAATACAAGCTACAGAAAAAGGTATAAGATGCACTCCCCTTCCCTGGCAAATAAGGGGAAGGGGGGATCTGTGGACCGTGCGTTAAAATTTAGATAATATTTAAAACCGGAGGTAGTTATGCAGGGTGGTATGATTACAGAAAAGGATGATAGAATATGTCCTAATACAAATTGTCAATATGATAATCATGTAAAGGGAGCAAATTTTTGCATTCTCTGTGGCACGCTTCTTTACCATAGATGCGAAAATTGTGTTGATGTGAACCCGCGTTATGCGAGATTTTGCTACTACTGTGGAAGCAGTGTAACAGATGTTAAGCCTTCTGCTCAATATGAAGCTGATTTTGGTGGAAATATAGGTACACAACAGAGATAAATTTAAGGAGAGACTGAAACGATAAACTCAAAGGAAACTGCAACTATCTGTGCTAAAATTGCTGACGATAAGAAGGCTGAAGATATTCTGATCTTTGATGTGCGGGAAGTAACCTTTGTTACCGATTTCTTTGTTATTTGTAGTGGATCTAATAAACGGCAATTGCAAAGCATTGCACGCGATATAGAATTAAAACTCCATAGTTACGGTATTCATATGGTAGGTATGGAAGGATACGAAGATGCCTTATGGATACTGATGGACTATGGAGATGTTATAATTCACCTTTTTGATAAAGAAAAGCGTCGTTTTTACGATTTAGAACTTTTATGGGGCGACGCTCCAAAAATACATTGGAAATCCAATGCGTAAAAGTATTAATAGCTGCTCTTTTGGGGACGACTAAAACTCGTTATTCCTGATATACCTAATTTTTGTGCCCTTTTAATATTTTTAATTCTGCGGCTTTCCTCGCGGCGTTTCTTTTCCGATGGTTTCTCAAAATAAGCAATACGTTTTGATTGATTAATGATACCTTCTTTATCGCACATTTTCTTGAATCTTCTTAATGCATCTCTTATATTTTCTTCCTGTGTTATTTGTATTTTCGCCATAAATGATCTCATATTCCTTTCTTTAAATTGTTATCTGGTTAAATTTTTTGAAAAAATATTTTAATTTATATAATATTCTACGTCAAGTAAAAAATCTTATTTAAAATACGAGTATGTTTATAAAAGCGACTATATCAAAGCTGGTAAGTAACCAAAATATAAGTCTTGAAGATAGTATGGCGGTAATGACAGAAATAATGGAAGGAAATGTTACTGATGCACAAATTGCATCTTTTATTACCGCTTTACGTATGAAGGGAGAAACTGCCGAAGAAATTACCGGATGTGCTTTAGCCATGAGAAAAAAGGCTATTAAGATCAGAGCAGAGGAGGGTGTCGTAATCGATACATGCGGGACAGGAGGGGATGCTAAAAATACCTTTAATATCTCTACTGCTGCGGCCTTCGTCGTAGCAGGCACTGGTCTGAGGGTGGCAAAACATGGTAATAAAGCATCGTCCAGCCAGTGTGGGAGTGCAGATGTATTAAAACAGTTAGGTATCAATATTGAAGCTGATGTTAAGATGGTAGAAAGATGTATCAGGGAGGCTAATATTGGGTTTCTCTTTGCTCCCATGTTGCACCAGGCAATGAAATATGCCATCGGCCCCCGAAAGGAAATTGGAATTCGCACGGTATTTAATATCCTTGGGCCCTTAGCAAATCCAGCCGATGCTACCCATCGTATTCTTGGTGTGTATAGTGAGCACTTAACTATTATTATGGCAGAAGCCCTGCAGCGGCTTGGGGACCGGCATGCCTTTGTCGTACATGGATTAGACGGTATGGATGAGATAACGATTACAGATAAGACCAAGGTGTGTGAACTTGTAGGAAATACGATAAAAAGTTATTATCTCAATCCGGAAGACTTTGGTATAAAAAAATCAAAGCTTTCTGAGTTACTCGTAAATACACCGGATGAAAGTTCTCAAGCAATTAAAGAAGTGTTGGATGGTATTCAAAGTCCAAAAAGGGATGTGGTGCTTTTAAATGCAGCAGCAGCGATTATTGCAGGGGGATTGGCAAAAGATTTTATGGAAGGGTTAAAAATTGCAGCACAATCTATCGATTCCGGGAGTGCAAAAGATAAGCTAAGGAAGTTACAGGAAATCAGTTGGGAATCCCTGTAAGTGTGAAGGTACCGAAGAAAATGTAAGCCCCTTGTCTGGAGGGTATGTCATGAAACTTTCCGATTTTTTAGATAATAAAGTCATTACCATAAATCTCAAAGCAAGGCACAGAGGCGCTGCGTTAAGTGAGATGGTGGGAATTCTCAAAAAGGCTGGGAAGATAAAAGACTCTAATACAATAATAAAGGCACTTTTGGAACGTGAAGCAACTGGCGCCACGGGTATTGGGCAAGGGATGGCTTTTCCCCATGCGAGAATTTATGGGCTTAAGGATCCCGTAGCCCTGGTTGCTCTATCGCAATTGGGTGTCGATTTCAATGCAAGGGATGCAGAACCTGTCTATCTGTTTTTTCTCTTTTTAACTCCTACAGAGGAAACATCACTCCATCTTCAGATACTCTCAAAGACATTAGCGATTTTTAAAGATAAACAATTTCGTCACTCACTTCAGCATGCCAGGACATCAAGCGATGCCTTCAGTATTATTCTTAATTATGAGAAGGGCGGAAAAGAGGCATTTTTCCCTCTTTCTATAGATGAAATATACAAGGAACTTGGAACAAATCCTTTAGGACTGTCTGAATCAGAGGCAAAAAGGCGACTTGAAAGTTATGGTCAAAATATTCTCAGAGAGGTGAAGAGAAAGAGTCTCATTCTGAGATTTATAGAAAATCTCTATAATCTCCTTGCCATCCTTCTATGGATTGGTGGAGCCCTTGCCTTTGTTGCCGATATGCCTCAGTTAGGATATGCCATATTTGCAGTGATATGTATTAATGCTGTTTTTAGCTTTTGGCAGGAATACAAGGCAGAAAGGGCTTTGGAAGCTCTGAAGAAATTATTGCCCCGGAAAGCGAAGGTATTGCGGGATAGTAAAAACAGGGAAATTCCCATTGAAGAGATTGTTCCTGGTGATATTATCATTTTGGAGGAGGGTGATAATATATCGGCTGATGCAAGGCTCATAGAGGCATTTAATATGAGAGTTGATAATTCTGCCCTTACTGGTGAGTCAAAACCTATCTACAAAACATCAGATGCTGTGCCGGAAGAAAGGGAGTTTATGTGGACTGAACTTCCCAATATGGTATTTGCGGGGGCTACCGTGATTTCCGGAACAGGTAAGGCATCAGTAATTGCAACGGGGATGTATACTGAGATAGGACGGATTGCATCTCTTACCCAGGAGCTTAAAGAAGAGAAAAGCCCTCTCCAGCGAGAGCTTGAGAAGGTTACAAAGATTGTTACCATGCTTGCTGTAGCGATGGGTGTTGCCTTCTTTTTCCTTGGCACGTATATAGGTGGTCTCAGTATTACCGCTGCATTTATTTTTGCCATCGGTATTATCGTTGCCAATGTTCCGGAGGGATTACTTCCTACGGTAACCTTATCATTAGCTATAGCCGTTCAGAGGATGGCCAAAAGAAATGCTCTCATAAAGAAGCTTTCATCTGTAGAAACCCTTGGTTCGACTACCGTAATCTGTACAGATAAGACAGGCACCCTTACTACCAATGAGATGAGTGTAATAAGGGTATTTGTTAATGGAAAACTTATTAACGTTAGTGGTACCAGATATGAGCCGGCAGGAGATTTTTATTTTAGGGGGATAAGTCTCTCCAGGGAAGAAATAAGGAAGACTGGAATGTATCTTTTCTTTGATACTTGTGTGTTATGTAACAATGCAGGCATGATTCCTCCGGAAAGAGATGGTGAAAGGTGGGGCATTATGGGAGACCCTACTGAAGCTGCCTTGCTTGTTATGGCTGCTAAGGGAGGAGTCGATGTTGAGGAGAGGAGAAAGACTTTTCCACGGATCGGTCAACTTCCCTTCGAGTCTGTAAGGAAGAGAATGACCTCTATTAATCTGTCAGATAACAAAAAACCTGTAGCTTATGTGAAAGGAGCGCCTAAGGAAATTTTGAATCTCTGTACCAGTATATTAATACATGGAAAATCGGAACCACTGGCAGACTCCATGCGCGAGGCCATTATAGCAGGGAATGATTCCATGTCAAAAGAAGGGCTTCGGGTGTTAGGTATTGCATACAGGCCACTCAATTTTTCAGAAGGATTTACTATTCAAAATACAGAAAAGGAGCTTATATTTTTGGGGCTGGCAGGTATGGCCGATCCCCCAAGGCCTGAGGTGCCGGAGGTTATAAAACTATGCCACAGGGCGGGAATAAAGGTAGTTATGATTACCGGGGACTATGGTCTTACGGCCCTTTCGATAGCGAAGAAGATAGGTCTTGTAAAAACCCAAAATCCCAGGGTTATAACAGGCTTAGCACTTGCCAGGATGGATGACGAAGCTCTTAAAAAAGTATTGCGGGATGAAGAGGTTGTATTTGCCCGGGTATCACCAGAGCATAAGATGAAAGTGGTTACAGCCTTCAAGGATATGGATGAGGTTGTAGCTGTGACTGGTGATGGGGTGAACGATGCCCCGGCCCTTAAGAAGGCTGATATAGGTGTTGCTATGGGAATAAGGGGTTCTGATGTGGCGAAAGAGGCATCGGCTATAATTCTGACCGATGATAACTTTGCTTCAATTGTTGCTGCTATAGAAGAAGGAAGAGCAGTCTTTGCCAATATAAAAAAATTTGTTACCTATATCTTTGCCAGTAATATTCCTGAAATAGTACCCTTCATAGCCTTTGTCTTATTCAAGATACCTCTTCCTTTAACGGTCATGCAAATACTGGCTGTTGACTTAGGCACGGACATGGTTCCTGCACTTGCATTGGGGACAGAGCCACCTGAGCGTGGTATTATGGATAAACCTCCGAGACCTAAGAATAAGAGGCTTTTAGATATACCTTTACTCTTAAGAGCCTATTGCTTTCTGGGCCCTATGGAGGCCTTCGCCTGTATGGCGGGATTCTTCTTTATCTACTTCCAACATGGCTGGAGGCCAGGTGTAGAGATGCCGGACGCAGGATCTATTTACCTTACAGCCACTACCATGACCCTTGCTGCGATCATAGTGACCCAAATAGGAAATGTCTTTGCATGCAGAACCGATAGGGAATCGATCTTTAAGGTTGGCTTCTTCAGCAATAAATTAGTGCTATTGGGAATAGCATCAGAGTTAATAATTATTTCGGCTCTGGTGTATATTCCATTCCTGGAAAGGATATTTGGCCTTGCACCGATAGGGTTAAAGGAATGGGGATTTCTCTCTGTTTTTGCTCCAGCCCTCCTCTTAATAGAAGAAGGGAGGAAGTGGATAATGAGAAAGTGGCGGCAGTAAGCATTTTCGTTCCTGCCAATATTTTTAAATCATGTAATCTGGGAAAGGTATCAAATTTCTATTATTGTCAATATTTTATTGTTTTTGGCTTGATTTCCGGGTTTGGCTCTGATAAAAAACAGAAACTGTGTGTATATAATAACTTGTTATAAGCGTCCGGCAGGTACGGATGACTGCCTGGCTGAGGGATTTTAGATGAAGTCGATTAGCGATATTTTTGCAAAGACCTACGAAACACAAGAGGGGTTATGTTTCGTCGTAATGCCATTTTCAGAAGATCTAAGCGAGATTTACGAAAGAGTGCTCAAACCATCGGTTACGAGTGAGCCCCTTCTCATGCGCTGTATTCGTGGTGATGAAGTATATACGGACAAGCCAATAATGGGTGACGTCTGGGAGTTCATTCAGAAGGCTGAGATTGTTATTGCCGATTTAACCGGGAGAAACCCAAACGTGCTTTATGAGCTTGGCCTTTGTCATGCGCTCTGGAAGAAGGTCGTCATGATTGCTCAATCTATTGAGGACTTGCCTTTTGACCTTCGCCATTTTCGGGCGATCATCTATAAACACACACTACGCGGCGCTGATGAGTTGCGGAAGAACTTAGTAAGCGCAATTACGGAACTGCGTGCGCTGCCGTCCGCATCGGGAGGAGCCGAATTTCTCCGGAATGACCCCGATTCTCTAAAGGAATTCGATGGAATCCGGGTTATTGCGAAGAAAGATACTTCATCCCCAACGCGAATTGTAATCAGGCGAGCGCATACGACTCAGATAAAGTATCCAACCATCACCATCTCAGTTTCCACAATAAATGTGACTGAGGATGGAGAGACCGAGTTCAGTATTGGATATATAATGGCTGGTTCCCGTATTCCAGAAAGTTTGAAAATTAAACTATATCCGTCCCAGTACATGACGATTCGTAATACACGCTCCGTTCAGCTATTTTACCTGACCCTGAATGCGATTGATCCGGAGCGTAAGAGTGCGCTAATCGATATCGTTCCACTGCCAGCCGCAGAAGAAGGTGAAGAGTCATCTGCAGCAAGCTAAGGGTATCGTTCCCTAAGAGGGGAATGTGTCCGTTTTTTCCTCGAGAAAGATTTACCCTTACCCGCACTTTTTGCCACATAGGGGCAGGACAATTGCATTAAAATGAGAATTGCAGGTGGCGCTGACAAACTCCGTTTGTCAGCGTTTTTTATTCCCTTTGTGCATTCAAACAGGCACGGACAAACCATTCCTGTCCGAAGGTTTTTACTGAAGAGATTCATGTAATCTGCTCAAAAATCAATCATAATCTATAGATATTCGTGAAAACCTCTTGAGTGTCAATTGCATAGGATAAATACATGAGGAATTGCAAACTCTAGGGACATTATGGGTAATTATGACTTTATTTTAAAAATAATTAAGATGCGGTCGTGTCCGGTATCAGTCTCATGATGGTCCCAGAAAAGTACCACATTACGCTGCTCATGTTTCTCTCAAATATCCCCATGTGTGGAGTTTGTCTGAGTCCTCAAACCATCGCTCTCCAATGTCATCTCTGTAGTAGGCGTGTGGTATGATGATGTTTTTGATTCTTTTGTAGACTTGTGCTTGTGCTTCTTTCATTGTTTGTCCTGTTCCGCATACGATGAGCACGACTCCTGTGTTTCCTGTAACAATCCATTTATCGTTGACGAGTTTAACATCTTCGATGTGCACTCCTTCTGCTGGTTTTTTCTTGAAGTGTATGATGGAGTCTTTTGATTTGATCTTAAATGTTTCTTTATCATTGAAGGGGAATGGTGGTACGACGAGCCGTACGCCTATTTGAAATCCTTTTTTAGTTTTGAACTCTTTGAGCTTTCCTGTTGCAATGCCGTGGAGGAATTCTCCGATGGGTGTGAGCATCCCTTCCTGTTGTATGCTGATGGTGGGGTAGCCGAAGCGGGATGTCCACTCGAGCGGATAGATACCGTTATTATTCACGATGCAGTTGATGTCGATATAACCTACATAATGTTCTTCCGCGAGTTTCTGTTCAAACTTTTTGAGTGTTGCATTAAAGATCTTGTTCGGTCCTGACCAGAACATTGAAGTTCCCATTTCCCCTGTTGATGGTCCCAGGTTTCCTGGGAAGAGTTTTTTGTGTTCGAAGTTGATGCTGATGGGGTAGACGAATTCTTTCCCGTTGAAGAATGCTCCGACTGCGATTTCTACTCCTGTGATGCGTTTTTGGAGTTGGAAGACCGGTATTTTTTTCGCGAGTGCTTTTTTGTAATCTTCGAGTACTTGTATGACGTCTTTTCCGTCTTCTTCTTCTCCGACAAAAAGGAGTCCTTTCGTGTTTTGTGATTCTCCGCTTGGCTTAATGACGTAGCGTCCGGGGTTTTGATAAACGTAGGTTATGGCATCTTCGAAATTTGTGAACTCTTTGTAGAGGATGATGGGTATGCCGTGCTTTTTAAGTTCTTCTTGTCCGAAGGTGCGGTCGTCTTCGAGCTTGTCCGTGTAGGGTGTTCCTCCGATCACATTTTTTCCTTGTTGCCGTAATCGTTGTGCTTTTGCTCCTTGACCGAGCACGTCGTCAAAGACGATTACGTCTGCCCAGGCAACTTCTGTTTCCCAATTGTCCACTTTTTGCATAAATCCATCGCCGACCTCTTTTTCATCTTCACTTTCAGTGTAAAACTTAACAGGATGTCCTTCCTTGGCGACATGCCATGCAATGTCGGCAATCAAAGCGTCGATAGTAACGAAAAGAAAATTTTTGGGAGCCGGAGTAAGTGTTTTTTGTTCGTTCATTGGTATCTTATCAGATGATTAAAAGATGAACGGAAATTGCTTTTCCCTTTGTAAATATAATAAGATAAACATGAAGAAAATTGCAAGGTATTTAATTCTTCTGATGTGATAAAAGTGGAAGAAGGCAAATCTTTTCAGATTTGTGGAATTTCAAGAATGACATGAATATCCCGGGGAGGCTGCGTACCGATGGGAATTTTGCTGATATGTATAATAATGTATAATATCCTCATATTCTCTTAGGCATGTGGTGTTTATCTCGCGGGAATGCAATTTTGGTTATGATTGTTTCCAGGAAAAATCTTATACCAAATCGCCATCATA
This sequence comes from Candidatus Jettenia ecosi, assembly GCA_005524015.1. Classification (GTDB taxonomy): domain Bacteria; phylum Planctomycetota; class Brocadiia; order Brocadiales; family Brocadiaceae; genus Jettenia; species Jettenia ecosi. Next base: position 3 of record SULG01000041.1, on the reverse strand, counting down.
CGC
>SULG01000040.1 GCA_005524015.1 Candidatus Jettenia ecosi | reverse complement strand
GTTATACATAATGCTCTCCTTTTTTTACCTTTTTATACAACATGATTAACATTACGCAACAATAAAACAAAGTTTTCTCTAGATATAACAAACACTCTTTTTCCAGCATAAATACTTTTTTATAAACATCTTCAAAAATAATAAAAAAGTATTTCAGGCCTTATACAAAGATCTGATTTGCACCTCCTTTCTATTGTCAGGGTTGAAGAAATAAACCTTTCTCGTTTAATATAAAGGTATTAATTGCTCTATAACTATATAAGAAAGGCTTTAAGGTTAGATCAAAATTGCACAATATTATACTACATCGGTAAGTTATTACTACGATAATATATATGTTAAAATACGCTATTATATAGACATAAATATTACTAATGATTGTAACAATTTAAACAATAAGTATTTACACACATAATATTTTATGATAAATTATTATTAAATAATATTTATGATAATTACTTATATGAATACTTACCATCTATACTATTACTATTATTAATATTCCAGACTTCATTTGATCTCTTTTGGTACTATACTTCTGCTTATAGAAATTAATACCTGCCGATCGTTTCTTAAGGAATTATTATGGCAATAAAGAAAAATATGAAACGTAAAAACTCCAGACCCAGGACTATTTCTAGCCAGCTCGAGCTGGACAATAAAATTGCAAAAGTCATTTATAATAAATGGCCCCGGTTTGTAACACAAAAGGAAATTGCTAACGAATTAGATATTTCACAATCATTAGTTTCTAAACGGTTATCACGTTGGGGAAAAAAGAAAACTGCCCCGTTAAAGATGTTCTATGATGAGAGGAGCGCAGGACTGGAAGAGAAGCTGAAGAGTGCTTACAATCTCGATGATATAGTAATCTTTAAAAATCCAGATTATTTTGTTTCCACCAGGAACTATTTCGATCAAATAGGCAAGTATGCTTCTGACGTTTTAGTAAGAAAGATAAATGATATACTTGAGAAAAAAACTGAAATGGTAAATAGCAAAACCAAAGGAACAGAGGAGATTAATAAGATAGAAGTTAAGATATCCGCATCAGGCGGAAACAGTGTTTTTGCTACCGTAATGAGTTTGGCGGATGAATTAGAGAACACGGACATAAAGGTGCTTTTCTCAGGTTGTGTAGCTTTAAGATCAAGCAGTTTAATAGAATTGACTCCACTTCATATTGTATCTCAATTATTAAACAGAAAATTAAACATTGATATTGCCCACGCATATCAACTTCCGGAAACATCTAATTTATATAGCAGGGAATCGCTGTACGAAATTGTCAATCAACGTATCAGGACTCAAAAAATGCTTGGATTTAGTGATCGGATACTTCAAAGCGATATCGTTATTTTTGGCTTAGGTAGTATAAAATGGAATTTTCCTGTAACAGGATTTATGCATCATGTTTATAATCTGCGTTTACAATCATTCATAAAAAATTTTGATATTATGGGTGAGATAGCATTCGCTCCATTTAATAAAAATGGATTCTTGTTTCACCATTTAGTAACACAGGTTTTTGAGCAAGAGGATGGAAAATTTCTCTATAACGAATATGAGCAAATAGAGAGGCTAAAAAAATTTGCTCCTAACAGCATAGCAGTATCCAGACAAGATCTTATTGATGCAGCAAACTTCTTTAGTTCTATATTTACGATAAATTTTTGCGAGATTGAAAACAGTATGCAAAAACAAAGTAAAAAACCTTATATCCTCCTTGTTGTAGGAGGCGAGAGTCAAAAGGCAGTACCTCTTAAGACGATATTAGAGAAGTGGAAATATCTTAATATCGTAGACGGGCTTATTACCAGCGAGAACATAGCCCAGGGTTTATAAGCAAGATAATTGATTATCTCTCTTTGTTCTGTACTATCAATGCTCTGGCTGTGTTTTTCCATGGTGCGTTGTTACCACAGGGTTATCTTTTAAGAATGGCCAATGCAGTATCTCACGTAGTCGAACATAGCTCTCTGCACAGCGTCTGGCAAGGTTTCGCACCCTTCCGATATAGCCAGTGCGTTGTGTTACTCCGATAACTCCCCGCGCATCCAGCATGTTAAAGGCATGCGAGCATTTGAGAACGTAATCATACGCCGGCAGTGCCAAATCTTCTTTTAAGAGCTTCTGGCACTCTTTTTCATACATATCAAAGAGCTGGAAGAGCATCGCCGTGTCTGCTACCTTGAAATTATATGTAGAGAACTGAATCTCATCCTGTTTGTGAATGTCTCCGTATGTGTAACCCTTGACCCATTCGAGATCAAAAATAGATTCTTTTTCCTGAATGAACATGGCAATGCGCTCAAGCCCGTATGTGAGTTCAAGTGTGATAGGCTCAAGTTCGATCCCGCCTACTTGTTGAAAATAGGTAAACTGCGTAACTTCCATTCCATCCAGCCATACTTCCCAACCAAGACCGGTAGCCCCAAGAGTTGGCGATTCCCAGTCATCTTCAACAAACCGTACATCATGTTTGACAAGATCGATACCTAAAGATCTTAAACTGTTCAGGTAGATATTCTGCGAGTCATCAGGCGCAGGTTTAACTACCACTTGAAATTGATAATAGTGTTGCAATCTGTTTGGGTTTTCACCATATCTACCATCAGTTGGCCGTCGCGAGGGTTCAACATAGGCACATTTCCATGGCTCGGGGCCTAATGCTTTAAGAAACGTTGCAGGATTAAAGGTGCCGGCTCCTTTTTCGATATCATAAGGTTGCCATATCACACAACCATAATCTGCCCAGTAGTTTTGTAGTTTCAGTATAATTTCTTGAAATGTCATAATAATTCTATCCTAATTTAATGTGCAGGAATTTCGTAATTACTCACAATAAGGCGCAAACCTGATCTGGAAGCTGCCAAAAAAAGGTTATTTTTTAATCGCCTCATTGCAAGCAAGTTGAATATCAGAGTAAAACAAAGGAGAAGTAATCCCCCTTGATCCCCCCTTTAGAAAAGGGGGAAATGTGCTGGAGTTTATCAAGATACGTTTATTGTGTCAAGCATGAATCAAAGAGGGCTTCATGAGGTCTCAACTGAGGAGGGCTTGAATTTCGATTGTATTGACAATTTCCTTTAGATTTGTTACTTTAAAAACTTAATATAGATGTTTCAGATTACTAATCTTGTAATAGAAGATTTATTTAGGAGATGTGCATGAGCGAAGAAATTAAACGTGAAGAGAGTTTTGAGTTTCAAGCGGAAATTAAGAAGCTATTGAACATCCTTTCCCACTCCTTATATACCCATAAAGAGATCTTTCTCAGAGAACTTATTTCAAACGCATCAGATGCATTGACCAAGATGCGGTTTATTTCTCTCACGAATCAGGAATATGAAGGAAAAGATCTACCTCTTGAGATTACTATAAGTACAGATGAAAAAAAAAGAACCTTAACAATTAGCGATACCGGCGTTGGAATGACCAGGGATGAGATTATTCAAAACATCGGTACCATTGCAAAATCAGGTTCATTGGAGTTTATAGCAAATTTATCTGAGCAGGCGAAGAAGGATTCGAATATCATAGGTCAATTTGGGGTAGGATTCTATTCCGTATTTATGGTGGCAGATGAAGTCAGGGTGAGGACAAAATCTTGTAAGAAGAACGAACCCGCATTTGAATGGCATTCAGATGGCACTGGAAAATATTTCTTATATCCTGTTGAGAAGGAGAATCGGGGCACCGATATTATCGTTCATCTTAAAGAGGATGAAAAGGAATACACGGAAAAATCCAGAATAGAATCCATTATTAAAAAATATTCCAATTTTGTAAGCTTTCCTATCATAGTTTGTGGTGAAAAGGCCAACCAAATTACGGCTATCTGGAAAGAACCTAAGAAGGATATTAAAGACGAACAGTACAATGAATTCTACAAGTTTATTTCAAACACTGAAGAAACGCCTCTGTTCCGGCTTCATACCTCTGCCGAAGCGCCTATTCAGTTTTACAGTATATTATATTGCCCTGCTACTAATTACGAAGTCTACGGATTTAAAAAACTAGAACATGGGGTTCAGCTTTACTCAAATAAGGTCCTGATCCAATCTGATTGCAAAATGCTTTTGCCTGAATATTTGAGGTTTGTTCGGGGGGTAGTAGACTCTGCAGACATCCCTCTGAATATTTCAAGGGAAACGTTTCAGGATAATAGGATCATCCATAAAATTAAGGGTATTCTCAGTAAACAAATACTATTGCTTTTACAAGATATGGCGAAAAATGAGAAGGAGAAATACGAAACCTTCTGGAGGCAATTCGGAAAAATTTTAAAAGAGGGAGTGCATCTCGATTTTGATAATCGGGATCTTTTAGCAAACCTGTTAAGATTTAATTCCTCGGTATGTACAGATTCAAACGGCCTGATTTCTCTGAAAGAATATGCGGACAGAATGAAGCCGGACCAAAAAGAGATTTACTATATAACGGCGGTAAACCGGGAAACGATAGAAAAAAGTCCTTACCTTGAGATATTCCGCAAAAAAGGTGTAGAGGTGCTGTATTTAGTGGATCCTCATGATGAATTTCTTCTTTCCGGCCTTATGGAATTTGAGAAGAAATCCATTCGTTCGGTAGACCAGGCTGATCTTGATTTACTCAAGGATGCTGATAGCAAGATTATAGACATCTCGAAAGAGCCTCAAAATTATGAAGAGACATTTAAACATCTTTTGAAAACAATGAGGGTAGTTTTGGCAGGTAAGGTGATTGATGTAAAGGAATCACACAGATTGAGTGATAGTCCGTGTTGCCTGGTAAACCCGGAGGGAGGGCCAAGTGTACATGTCCAAAAACTTATACAAATGGTAGATAACAAGTATAAGGCATCCAAAAAGATTATGGAGATCAACAGAAAAAATCAGATGATCCAGAATCTTGCCAGGATGAATGAGAATCCTGGTTATCAGCCGTTAGTTGAAAAAATAGTCCAACAGTTATTTGAAAACGCATTAATGCAGGATGGGGTTATCTTTGATCCTCTTTCTATGGTTCCTCGATTGAATGAGCTTATGGAAGAACTGACAAAAGCAATGCTTGGAGAAGGAAAAAGGATTATTATCTAGCACATTGTGCATTTTGGAAACCAATGAAAACAAAAAAGCCGTGAGAAATTGAGTCTCGCGGCTTTTTTGTTTTTAGAAAAATGACCCCATGGGGATTTGAACCCCAGTTCACAGATCGAAAATCTGTTGTCCTAGACCAGGCTAGACGATGGGGCCATACATTGACTACTTATGAGGGCAGATGGACTCGAACCATCGACGCCCGCCTTAAAAGGGCGGTGCTCTACCAACTGAGCTATGCCCCCATTATACATCCTTTATTTTTATTTGTACATAGAAAAAATATCTTTACTTAATAAATAGCGCTGAGCTACAGTCTTATACTTTAAGTATCTCTTCTGTTTTTTTCTTAACGAAATCGTTCGCTTTTCCTTCGAACTCGTGGATGATCTTTTGTATATCATCCTTAGTACGTTTGGCATCATCCTCCGTCAGAATTCCCTCTTTTTCTTCTTTCTCGGCATGCTTAATAGCCTCATGTCTTATATTCCGCAAGGACACCTTCGCAGTCTCACCAAAATCCTTTGCGTGTGCTGAGAGTTTCTTTCTTCGTTCCTCGTTAAGCGGTGGAATGACGATACGCAACATCTTTCCATCAACTGCAGGAGTTAGGCCGAGATCCGATTTTAATATACCCTTTTCGATATTTGAAATAACAGAAGAGTCGTAAGGTTTAATCACAATCGATTGGGCATCGGGTGTTGAGATAGCCGCTAATTGTTTTAATGGTGATATATCTCCATAGCATTCTATTTTTATATTTTCTACCAATCCTGTATTAGCTCTGCCTGTTCTTAAACCCCTTAATTCCTCTTGCAGGTGTGTAATGGCTTTTTCCATTTTAACCCTTGCGTCTTTACATATCGATTCTTTACCCATATTTTTTATTCCCCAATATATGTGCCAACCGATTCGCCTATAATTGCCTTTTTGATATTTTCCCGCTTATTCATGTTAAAAACAATAATTGGCAATTTATTTTCCATACTTAAGGAAATTGCTGTCAAATCCATCACGCCCAGCCGATTACGTAAAACGTCCATATACGTTAACTTCTCGTATCGTTTCGCAGACGCATTCTTTATGGGATCATCGGTATATACCCCATCAACCTGTGTTGCCTTTAACATTACATCTGCACTGATCTCAATTGCACGCAAAGCTGCTGCAGTATCTGTTGTAAAATAAGGGTTTCCTGTCCCACCCGCAAAGATAATAATATCTTTTTCTTTTAAATACTGTAAACAAGCCCGAATCTTAAAAGGTTCTGTAATATCTTTAACCTCAACAGCGCTTACGACATGAACCTTTACATTAAAGCCCTCCAGGATATCCTGCAAAAATAGCGCATTAACTACGGTAGCAATCATTCCTATTTGATCTGCCTGTACTCTCGATTTTCCTACACTTCCTAACCTTGCACCGCGAAGTATATTACCACCGCCAACAACAACCGCTAATTCTGCTCCTATCTCAGAGACCTTTTGTATTTCTTTCGCTAAAGTGATAAATCGCTCTGTCTCAATACCTCGCCCGTTTTCATTACCAAAACCTTCGCCACTTACCTTTAATAATGCCCGTTTATATTTAATATTGCTTTGCATTGAAATGGATGTATAAGAACGTCTTTTCGTGAATTAGCCTTCACCTACTTCAAACCGGGCAAAACGATTTATTTTAATATTTTCACCTATTTTTGCGATATTTGCAATCAATAAATCCTTAATAGTTTTCGTAGTGTCTTTTATAAATGTCTGTTCCAAAAGGCATTTTTCTTTATAAAAATTTTCTATCTTTCCGAGGGTAATCTTCTCGGCGATATTCGCGGGTTTCTCCTTTGCCTCTTCCATAAATATCTTTTTTTGTTCTTCTATAATATGGGCAGGAATATCTTCCCTTTTAACGGCAATTGGTTTGGTTGCAGCCACCTGCATGCAGAGATCTTTCAGGAATTGCTGGAAGACATCATTCTTTGCCACAAAATCCGTTTCGCAATTCAGTTCTACAAGCACACCTAATTTCCCGTTTGTATGTATATATGAGCCAATTCTGCCTTCGGCAGTTGCCCGTTGCTCTTTTTTCGCAGCTTTAGCAAACCCCTTCTTTTTGATAATCTCGAGAGCTTTTTCGAAATCTCCTTTTACCTCATCCAGAGCGCCTTTGCATTCTAATATGCCGGCGCCGGTCAGCTCTCTTAATTTTGTAATACTCGATATATCCGCCATGGACATCCTCCGTTAATATAATAAAAACTGCTATTGTTTCCCTATATCAAAATACCATTCTCTGGAGAGAAACATTCAAGATTGGAAATCCCTATGAAATGCTCTTTGAAGGCAGTAGTCAGACTTGCTAACTATTTATTATAGGTAAATATATTCTATCTTTTAGAGAAAGTGGCAGGGTCTTATTCTGAATATTCGATATCCTTATTAAACTTTCGCTATCGTGGTCACCATCTCTTTGCCAGCCAAGATAGCGTCTGCTGTCTTAGTTAAAAAGAGATTAATAGATCGTATAGCATCATCATTCCCAGGCACACAAACATCTATCATATCAGGGTCGCAATCTGTATCAGCAAGGCATACTGTTGGAATTCCCAATTTTCTTGCTTCGCTCACGGCATTATGCTCGTGTTTTGGATCAACTATTATAAGAGCGCTGGGAAGCGAGGTCATTTTGCGAATACCTTCCAGGTTCGATAGTATTTTCTTACGTTCTCTATTAAGAGAAGAAATTGCCTTTTTGCTAAACTGATTAATAGCTCCCGTTTGTTCCATACTCTCTAATTCTTCCAGCCGTTCTAACCGTTTCCGAATAGTATCGAAATTTGTTAGTGTACCACCTAACCAACGTTCGCTTACATAGTGCATTCCGGAGCGCTGGGCTTCGCGTATAACGATGTCACGCGCCTGCCATTTGGTACCTACAAATAATATATCTTTATTTGACTGGGCAAGATTTGTTAAAAACCTCTGTGCTATAACAAGCCCTCTTACTGTTTCACGTAAATTAATAATATGGATCAAATTTCGCTTGCCATAAATATACGGTTTCATTTTTGGATTCCACCTGCTCGTCCGATGGCCAAAATGAAATCCTGCATCAATCAATTCCTGAACACTCACAATAGACACATATCTCCTCTCCTATAAAATTAGGTTAAGATACGAAGGTTTAAAAGATTTATATTATATTGTTTTAGTAAAAAAAGTCAAGTATATTTTATGTATCGTAGATTAATATAAAAAGTTATATGTCTTTTTTGTTTGATTTTTTTCTAAAGCGCCCTATATTCAAATAAAAAGAGATGTTTGCTTTAGCATCTATATATGGGATAATTTTGCCTTCGGCGGATGTAAGTAATGTTGTTACTCCCGGGCCATGTCCTGCGGTTACGCAATTACTATGCACAATTACCCCTATACTTATTGCTCCGGTTTTATAGATTCTCCCATACGTATGGTCAGCGTCCATGATTGCTACTATATCGCCGAAACGCAGTGTTTGAAGATGGTACTTTTCTCTCTGTTCTTTATCAAAGAGTTGTATATCATAATCTCCACGGTAACAATGTTGAGATCCCAAACCTGAACCCATAATGGCAGCAGGAATAGCATGTGTTACCGGAATATGGAGTATACCTTTTGTTTTATCCTGACGAATGGGTAACACCTTGAGAAGATTTGGAGATATATTGACCGGTTTAATATGTGGATATTCTATAAAAGATAAACCTACTCCAACGCTGCGAATAAGTATTTTATCCCCAATGGCGAGCTTTTCCAGGATTTTATCTTCAAAATCAACCAATACGTTCTCAATACCACCGTGTTTTCCTGTTACAATACCTGTGCTCCCTTTTGCATCACCCGTTATAACTCTGGCAGTATTTCCAATACAGGATAGTAAATTAAGCGCTCCGTTCTCATCCCGGTCCTTATTTTTAACAGATACACAAGGTTCTACATGATCTGCCTCCCACTGAATGGCGCTATCACCTACCTTCACATTGTAGGTAATTCCACCTACGCTTGGGAGTATAACAGGTTTTCCTTCAGGCGTTATGCTATAGGGTTGTGAGCCGACAATCGGACTTGTGATTTCGCCGACGACAGATATTTCTACTAAATTCTTTTCGTTCGTTTCCATAGTAACGGTATTCTAAAGTTTTCTCTTTAAAACGAGCCTAAATCGGTGTTTAGTCTATCATAGTAAGTCTTCCATTGCCAACAGAAAAAGCGTGTAATATGTTTTTCTTATTTTGTAAAAAGATTTACGGGTACAAAAAGCCTGAATGACATGTTATTTATAACTGTTTTACGGTTCTTCAAAGGCGTGCGCCCGATGTTTGACAACTTTTGCTTTAACAATATACACCACCTCTTCGGCAATATTGGTAGAGTGGTCGGCAATTCTTTCGAGATGGCGGGAAATCAGCATTAAATGAACGGCGCGTGTTATATTCGCAGGGTCTTGTATCATGTAGGTTAATAATTCACGGAAAATCTGATCATTCAGGGCATCTACCGTAGAATCCCGCTCGTATACTGATCGCGCTAGTTCTGTATCCTGGTTTACAAAGGCATCAATACTATCCTTAACCATCGTTTGAGTAATAGTAGCCATCCTTGGAATGTCGATGAGCGGTTTTAATTGTGGTTCCTGGTTGAGAGGAATAACGCGTTCTGCAATATTGACAGCAAGATCACCCATACGTTCGAGGTTATTGGTAATCTTAATTGATGAGGTAATAAACCGGAGATCAATAGCCAGAGGCTGCCGCAATGCAAGTAAATCCACACACTGTTTATCAATCTCTAATTCTAAGATATCCACCTGTTCATCGTTCTGCACAACAAGGCTAGCCAGCTCGCTATTCCTTTCAATCAGGGATTTCACGGCGTTGGCAATAGCAGTCTCCACGCAGGATGCCATCTGAATGAGGTTCTTTCTCAATGCCCCTAATTGTTGATCGAAATGTCTTTCCATATAAATATGTGCAAAAATTCACTACAGAGAGCATAGAGAACTCCGAGTAACAGAAAAATAACAATTTTTACATTGAATGATACATTATCCGAATCTTCCTGTGATATAGTCTTCAGTAGCCCTCTTGTCAGGGTTGGTAAATATTTCAGTGGTTATATTATACTCTATTAATTGTCCTTGCAATAAAAATCCCGTATAATCAGATATGCGCGCTGCCTGTTGCATGCTATGGGTAACGATTACTATGGTATAGAACTTTTTTAAATCCTCAATAAGTTCTTCTATCCTTGCTGTTGCTATCGGATCAAGAGCGGAACACGGTTCATCCATTAACAAGACTTCTGGATCAACTGCCAATGCCCGCGCAATGCACAGTCGTTGCTGTTGTCCTCCGGAAAGTCCAATTGCACTCTGATTGAGCCGGTCTTTAACTTCATTCCAAAGGGCTGCCTTGGTTAAACTATATTCTACAATCTCGTGCAACTGTTTCCTATTGCCTATTCCACGAAGCCGCGGGCCAAAGGCCACATTGTCGTAAATAGATTTAGGAAAGGGATTAGGCCTCTGGAATACCATGCCAACACGCCGCCTCAGATCTACAAGATCAACATCCCTGTCATAAACATTTTTATGGTCCAATAAGACCCTTCCTTCGATTTTTACCTTAGTAGTAATTTCGGAAATACGATTGACCGACTTAATTAAGGTTGATTTTCCACACCCTGAAGGTCCTATAATAGCGGTGACCTTGCGCTCAAAAAAATCCATTGAGATAGCATCTATCACCTGGGATTCCCCATAATAAAAGGATACGTTCTCCAGCTTTACCTTTGTTTTCTGCTGTCCTTTTGTATCTATATCGTATTCCATGCTTATGAGAAAACGAACTCCTATGGATGGATTTTTATAAACTTTTGTCTTGTATGATTTGTGTAATGTATATCATAGAATTGTTAAGAACATGTTAAGATTATATTAAGATTTTGTTAAGACTTTAAATAAGATCACGTCAGAAGATTTGGCTCCGATTACAACATTATCTCCTATCATTAAGTTCAAGTGGTGTACTTCTTCCGTATCTACGAGGGTCTTAAAATACTGGTCTCCGTGGAGAATAGTAACAGCAGCCATGATAGGGTCGGATTCTATACCAACTACCTTTCCTGCGATCTGGATACGGGTGCTTAGCCTCTTTCCCATAAATATCTCTTCCGGCGTTCCCTGTTTAACCACCATGCCTGATTCCAGCACGATTACATAGTCAGCTAGTTTATATATCTCTGTTACATCATGAGTTACAAACAGTGTCGTTGTATGAAATTGTTGAATAATCCGCTTTAAATCTTCCTGCAATCGTAATCGCGTCTCCAGATCCAGAGCAGAAAGTGGTTCATCCAGGAGAAGGATTTTAGGTTTTCTTGCCAAGGCCCTGATTAGAGCAATTCTTTGTTTTTGCCCCCCGGATAATTGGCCGGGGTAATAACGTTCGTAGCCTGATAGACCTACCAGTGATATGAGTTCTTTTACTTCTCTTAATCTTTCTTTCCCTCTTATTCCATATGCTACGTTCTTTTCCACGGTCATATGAGGAAATAAAGCATAGTCCTGGAATAAAAACCCTATAGAACGCTGCTGAAGGGGTATATTAATCCTTTTTGTTTTATGGAACCATAGTTCTTCTCCGTACGTGATTGTTCCGCCATCGGCCATTTCCAAACCTGAAATAAAACGCAAGGTACTTGTCTTACCTGACCCTGAAGGACCAAATAGGGCTGTTACTTTTCCGTGAGGGATCTCAAAATCTACCTTGAGTTTGAATTCTTTCCATGTTTTCTCAACACAAATTTTTAGCAAAACAAGACCTCCGTGGTATACGTATAAAAGCTATTGGAGCTGACAACCAAATGAAAAATCTGGTTTCCCTCGGTTTCCTTTTGCTCAAATTAAGATCATTAAGTAGTGTGTGGAATATTCTTAGAACATGCGCATAAAAAAACGTCTATTGATAAAATACACTACCGCGAGTATTACAAATGAAAATGCCAGCAAAATGGCTGCATAGATATTTGCAGTTCCGTAATTCAGCGCCTGTACTTCATCGTAGATAGCTACCGATGCAACTCTGGTAATTCCCGGGATGTTTCCTCCGATCATAAGAACAACCCCAAATTCACCCACGCAGTGTGCAAAGGAGAGTATGCAGCCTGTTATAACACCTTGCCGGGAGAGGGGAAAAATAATGAAAAGGAAGGTATATAATTTAGACCTGCCCAGGCTCCATGAAGCTTCAAGTAATTTTTTATCCACTCCTGTAAAAGCCAATTGAAAGGGTCGTATTGCAAAGGGCAGGTTATAAATGAATGAACCTACAACAAGTCCTTGAAAGGAGAAGGCGAGTGTCTTATTAAAAATACCCTCGTACCAATACCCAATAAAACTATTTCTTCCAATGGCCATAAGGAGATAAAAGCCCAGAACTGTGGGTGGAAGGACAAGGGGTAAAGCTATTACAGATTCCACAATAAACTTTAATCGTAACGTTGAGAAGGCAAGCCAGTAAGCAAGGGGAATACCTATAATAAATAATAAAACCATTGTAACGAAGGAAAGCTTTAGAGTCAAAAGGAGTGGCGTTATAAAGTTCATTGTTCTTTCCTTCTCAATAAATTGCTGAAAACAACATAATTGTTGGAATGCTAATGGCAAGACTCAAGCTGCCGGCAAGCTTGATATCAACAGAAAACAGTAACATGATAGTTGGAATGATTAATTCTCCTCCGGCAACACCAAGCATACTGCTAAACACGCCAACGCCTATCCCCGCCATAAATCCAAGAACAATTTTAAATAGGTATTGTTAATTTACTTTGGAAGTGAATAGCCGTGTTGAGAAAGTATTTTTTCTCCTTTTTTCCCTTGCACAAATTCCAGGAATTTCCTGACGCCAGGCTTGTCTTTGCCTCTTTGCAGGACAACATAAGCTTGCCCAAGTTTGTTATATGATTCAGTGGGTATGACCCAATAGTCTCCATCGCTTTCCATTTTTGGTGAAATTGCCTGAGACAGGGCAATAATTCCAGCGTCAGCTGCGCCTGACTGGACGAATTGTGCTGTTTGTGAGATACTTTCCCCGAAGACCAGTTTGTCCTGAACCTTCTCCCATAATCCATAGTATCGAAGCGCCTCTTCGGCTGCTATGCCATAAGGCGCTAGTCTTTGGTTTGCAATGGCCAGTTTTTTCACTTTCTGGTCTAAAACGACAGGTAATCCTTTTCGGGGATTTAATGCAGAATTCTTCGGTATCCAAAGCACAATACTTCCAAAGGCGTAAATTTTTCTCTCCCCCTTTACCGCCAAACCCTCCTCTTCCAGACGCGCCGGATAGGTTGTATCGGCTGAGAAAAATATATCAAAAGGCGCCCCTTGTTTAATCTGGGCAAAAAAATTGCCGGAAGAACCATATGACACTTCCATATCGATAGTGGGGTATGCCTTCTCAAATCCTTTACAAATCTCATCCATAGCAGGGTTCAGGTTTGCCGCTGCTGCAACGAGGATTTTTTCATCTGCGCAAACAGTATGGTGGAAAGCTATCAATAAAAACATGAACCAGGTTGCATATACTATCGGGATAAAACTCGTAACCCATTTTTCAGGCCTTCTCAAGACCATTGCGCCCTCCTCTAAAATATTAGCTGATATTGTAATCTGAATCTGTTTTCGTTTTTGTCCGTATCTTCGGTATCTGTTACAAAGTGAGCTATATCTGCCTGTATCTTTGAACGATGGCCACGGAGGTAATAATTGATGCCGGCCGAATACTCCTTTTGAACATCATCTAGCAAATCGTTGTCAGGGTCAAGCATAGAGTAACGGGCTGCCAGTTCCAGTTTTTTTGGCAACACAAAATATCCTGCCTGAGTATAGAAACCGTCTGAAGTTATTGAATCGCCATTGTCTTCAGGGTCGTTTTCCCTTATGTAATATTCACTATCCCAGGTAAACCCCCGGTATCTCATACCCAGATCAATGTTACCAATGATAGAATTGGTATCCGCCAGTTTCCTGTCTCTCTCCTTTCCATTATAGACCACCGATGCGCCAATTACGGCCTTAAAATTCTCTTCGTATTTCAGGTCAGTCTCCTCCCAACCCGTTGCTAAATTATAGGAATTGTACCATCCAAAGGGATAGTATCGTGTGGTAAACACATACAGGAGTTCATTGTCGATATTTTCATCCTTTCCCAGTACCTTTGAGGGATTCTGGCCAGCGCCGCGAAAAACTGCTGCATGGTATTCCATGTGACCATCAAACGGTTTTCCGAAAATATCCAGACCGTAATCACGATCCTGTTTAAAGGCATCGCTGGCAATGGACCTATCCTGGAGCAAGAGTTTAAAACCTGATGAATTCCATTGACGGTTGGCGGGTACCTTAAAATAACCCGTCTTTATATTTAATTCCTCCAGAGGCGACCACCAGACATAATAATCCCTCAGATTTACCTCAAAGCTGTCTCCATCGATTTCTACGTAATAATTTACATCCTTGTTATAGATATTGCCGCCAAAACAAAGCCTTGCCCTGCGCACATCAATATCGGTTTTATCAGGTTCTTCAAAATCATCATCGTTGTCCCTATAGGTCAATCGCGTCTGCATTCTGAATCCAACGCTTAAAGAATAGTTTCCATCTCTTGTTTGAAAACCTATAGAGGCCTTTTCCTTATCGGGCAAATAGTGGCCGTTAACAGGTTCGTTTTTGCCGGGTAAGCCTAATCCCAATTTTTCCCGTGCCTCATTCGATTCGAGGTAGTTTCCTACCTCCTGCTTTACCCCTTCTTTGATCTCTTCTTTTGCAACTGTCACAGGTTTTTCATGTATCGTCTCGATACGGTTTTTTAATTCTTTGATTTGCTCTTGTTGGCTTAGCGCTAATGCCTCCAGTTGTTTCATCATTTTCTGCTGTATGAGCAACGCCTCTTCCATCTGTTTTAATTGTCCTTTCAGGTTACCTGCTTCACTTTCAAGGGTTTCCTTGCTCTGCACAACATCCTGGGCAACTACATTCTGTACTTTACCAGCAGAGCATACAGCACAAAATACCATAGCCAGCGATAAACCATATTGAAACCACCTATTTCGCATGTATTTCCTTTTTTGTTATTGTTATATCATTTGTGATATAACGCCTATAAATAAAAATGGGCATCAGATTTTAACGTAGCCCGCCCTATTAAAGTATTTTCAAACGATATACCCGAAAACAACTTATTCTCGACCGTACACCTCCTTTCAATCTCTTCATGCTAAACTTCCTTCGACAATATAAGTTCCGTTGATTTTACAATAGCTGTTACCTCATCCCCCTCCTGAATGTTCATTTCCCTGAGAGAGGTATTGGTGATAATGGCATGGAGCATATCACCCTGAGACTCTACAAAAACCTTTGATAACACATCCCCCTGAATAATCTGTCTTACAATTCCTCTTGCCTTATTCCTTGCGCTGAGCATTCCTGATAATGCTTTTGCAAGCATAATATCCGTGCCCTTGATAAGCACAGAAATAGTATCACCCACCGAAAGGTGCATATCCTCACAGGAAGCCCTTGTAATGATAACGCTGAGCGGTATGTCCTTCCATAGGATTTGAACGTGGGCATGGATCTGCCCCTGTACCATATTGACAATTGTTCCGTAAAGCCTATTCGCCATATGCCATTACCACAGAATTTTAAAATTGAATAGTTACGATTTTTTGTTTCCAAAAATACGTTTGAATTCCTTTTCCATCAATGAAGTCATCCTTTCTGTGTACTTTTTATATTTCACAATCAGCTCCTCTGCTTCTGATGTCAGGATAGCCCCACCTCCACCCCTTCCTCCGGTAGTAACCTCCAATAATTTTACACCCAACACCTTCTCCGTGGCCTTGATCTTTCCCCATGCCGCCCGATATGACATGCCGAGTTCTTTCGCTGCTGCGTGTAATGATCCCAAGCGATTTACAGCCTCCAGAAGCATCCTTCGTCCTTCAGCAAAGGCTACTCCGTTATTCTCTTCTAACCATATCTTGTATTTTACTTTCATAAATATTTTATCATTATGCCTTATGTGATATAGCGGTGTCAAATAAAAACCCGATGAGGTTAAGACTTCTCAAGCTTCTTTATGGATATTTTTTTTCAAACTTCCGGTAGAAAATTGATTTGATCTTAGTATTGAACAGTAAAACGAGCCAGGTAGATATTACAAAAGGCGAGGTGAGGCTAATAATGCCTGAATTTATTATTCCATACGTCATAAAAATAGAAATGACAATGGATACTATTGCCGGGATAATGGAATTCCATTTTTTATGCGAAAATGCTATACCGCATAAAACGCCATTAAAGCTGAACAATCCGATATTTATCATAGTGAGTGGGAATGAGAATGTAAAAGCTACCATAACGCCAAGCACCGATCCTAAAAGCGCATAGAGTGCAGATATTCTTGAGCTTATCAATAACCCAATAAAGAATATAATACCGGTAACCATATCTCCCTGAAACATTACCTGTCCAATGCCCTTACTTACAGCAGGAATAATTCTCAAAACATCTGCATCTGGCAACTGCGTTATTTGCAGGGGAATAACAGATAGTTTTACGAGTAAGAGCAACGCTATCCAGGTTGAGATAATAAATGGCGCTGTATAGGGAGGTATTCTCCGTAAACTCATTACTCTCATAAGAATTGATGATAGGATAGAACCAAAGAATATAGCAATTACCGATGGTGTGTTGAATCCGAAGAAATAAGCAATTGCCAGGCCAACCAGGGTACCGTTATAACCGTAGAGACCCTGATTAATATCGTTTTTGCAATATTTAAGAAATAGTGCAGTAAGTGTGCCTGCAAAAACCCCTATGATAGCTCCAGCACCCATTATACAGGAATTATAAAAAATTCCTATCAGGAATAAAATTCCCGTTATTGCATTATTGAGCAAAAATACCTGACTAATTCCACGGAGAATAATTTCTACAAAATTTTTAAGGTTCATAAGTTTATGTTTGTATAATAGTTTTAGCAATAAACAATTTTCATCTTTGCTGTAACTGATAACTGATGGTTTTTTCCTTTATCGTTCACCCCTTTTCCTCTGTCTTGATTTTCGGTTGCTTTCTTGTCTCTTTTTGTGGTATATTCTCCATCGAAAAGGTAAAACTCCTTGAAATTGTTTTCAATTCTCAAATCCTCTGGAAATTCTACCTTCTCTGTCTGATCCTGTAATAAAACTTTAGCTTGTTTGCAGGATTTAGGCAATGTTAAATTAAGAGTAATTCTTACTCATTATACTTTCTTGCTTGTACACATGCCTAATAGTTTTGAACAATCTGATATAACACTGGAAATATCCGCCAAAGGGGGGACTATTTCTGAAATCGAAAAAGATTTCATACTGAAAAGTATGTTATCTGAGATAAAGAAAGTAGTTACTGCACAGCAATTTGATATATGGTTTTCCTGTCTTAAGATACATACTGTTACGGATAACAGTATTACGTTTATTGCGCCGAATGATTTTATCAGGGAGTGGTTGTATAGCAATTATACGGATTTATTTTCAGGTGCTATCTACAAAGTGCTGAATTCCCTGAGAGAAGTAATTTTTTCTACGGAAAATGAAATTTATGGGCGGACATTAGCTCTTCCTTATAATGAAAATTTTCCTTTGTCGAATGCTGCTGTTTCCGAAGAATATTGTGCTATACCGCTAAATAAGTATTACAGTTTTGAGAATTTTGTTGTAGGATCATGTAACAGGTTAGCGCATGCGGCAGCTATTGCTGTCTCCGAATCCCCGGGGCATGCTTATAATCCCCTTTTTATACATGGGATGTCAGGTCTTGGTAAAACGCATCTTTTGCATGCGATAAATAATGTATTATTGTCGAAGCGTACGTTAAAAACGCTTTACCTGTCTTGTGAGCATTTTGTAAACCATTACATTTCCACAATACGTTCGAATAGCTGGGATTCGTTTAGAAGATTGTACAGAAACGTGGATGTGCTTTTGATTGATGATATACATTTTTTCGAGAATTCACAGGGGTGCAGGGAGGAATTTTTTCATACATTTAATGCGCTTTATAATGCGAGAAAGCAGATTGTTATTACGAGTGATTGTCCTCCGGAGTCTATAAATTCTTTAGAGGACAGACTTGTTTCCCGATTTAAATGGGGACTTTTATGCGGCATAGATAATCCGGCTATAGAAACACGAACTGCTATCGTTGAAAAAAAAGCGTTTTTGTGGGGTATCAGCTTGTCTCACGAATCTGCCCTGTATCTTGCGGAAAATATACCTGGTAATATCAGAGAACTTGAGGGCGCAATAGCGAGACTTAGCAAGGAATCGAAAATGACAAAAAATTGTATTACGTTAGATCTGGTTAAAAAGATCTCCCGGGAAATATTGGGGGACAAGAAAACAGTTAATATTGAGATTGTTCTTAAGGCTGTTTCGAATAGGTTTAATGTAAGTGTATCACAGCTTCAGTCTAAGTGTAGAGCAAGGAATCTTACGTTACCGCGTCAGATAGCAATGTATTTGTCAAGAAAACTAACGAGTATGTCGTTAAAGGAGATTGGAGGATACATCGGCGGAAGAGATCATTCAACGGTGATTCATGCAGATGAGAAGATAGTAAAAATGTCAAAAAAGGATAAAAACCTTCTTTTTATCTTGCAAAAACTGGAAAGTGAATTACAAAAGTGAATGTTCATTTTATGTAAGATATCCTTGTTTATAAACAGGTTTTTCGGGCAAACCGATAGGATATCCCTTATTTTTAGAATAACTATCTACATGTTTTTTACATTGTTTTGTCTCATGTATCATTAGTTATTATGGCAATTTATGCTTTTTATTATGGTTTATCTTCATAGAGTAATACGACTGATTAAAAATTTATTTAATATATAAAGAATAGGAATGACAGATGAATTTAAATTTTGTTGGTGTTGATTTATACAGAGGTTTTAATTTAGTAACTGGTATAGTTCCGTCTTCAACCGTAAAAAATGTGTTACAGGGAGTGAGGCTAGAGGTTAGAGATGGGAAAGCGGAATTGACATCGACCGATCTGGAAGTGTTGGTCAGATACACGTTGCCGGTAAAAGATTATACCGGTGAGGGTGGTATCGTCTTGCCTGCGGTCCGCGTTAATAATATTCTCAGAGAATGGTCTGGCAACGACGAGATATCCATAATGGTAGAAGGGAGTAGCTGTACAATAAAGTCAAAGGGTGGATATTTTAAAGTGGTAGGAGAAGATTTTAGACAATTTCCTGAGATTCATGCAAATGATATTAAGGGTTTTGTTGAGATAGATGGAGAAGTTTTTGCTGATATGGTGGGAAAGGTTGCTCATGCGGTGTCAATAGTAAGGGCAAGAAGCACCCTTTGTGGTATTTTTATTAGAATAGATAAAGATGATATTACTATGGCTGCAGCAGACGGGAATAGGTTGTCTACAATAAAACGTAAAGTGAGCAATCCTGATGGAATTCCGATGGAGGGAATAGTTACTGTGAAATGTTTAACATTTTTGCAGCGTTTCACGTCAGAGTGTAAAGGGGCTTTAAAGGTTGGGATAGGTGAGTCGCAGATAAGATTTAAAGGCGAAAGTGGTGAGGTGATATCTCAACTGATAGATGGTCAATATCCAAAGTACGAAGAAGTTATTCCTAAAGAAAATAATAAAAGGGTTGAGATAAACAGAGATGAATTACTATCTGCCGTAAGAATGGCATCATTTATGACAAACGAGGGATATCGTGTAGTGAAATTTGTTTACCGGAAAGATAAATTGATACTCCTTTCAAAGGCTATGGATATTGGAGAAACCGAACTAGAGATCGCTGCTAACTATGATGGGCCAGAGTTAGAGATAAGTTTTAATCCTGATTATGTTTTAGACGTTTTAAAGATTTCTGATAACGATGTAGTTACTATGGAATTAAAAGACGCGAACGATGCCGCAATATTTAAGACTGGCTATGAACAGTTAAATGTTATTATGCCTGTTGAGTTAAAGTAGTCGGGAGATTTTATTATGAAGGAAGAATTACCCGAAAGGTATTTTTTTGGCAAGAATAAGGTTATGAGAATTGGCCAGATATTAAAAGATGCGTTTCCAAAAAAATGCAATGACAGAACTTATCAGAGCATAAAAAATGCATGGGGCAGTATCGTGGGTAATGAGGTTTGTCAAGTTACTAAAATTACAGGCTTTAAGAATGGCGTGTTATATGTAATTGTAGAATCATCCGTTATGATTCACCATTTGACTAATTTTGAGAAAAATGCTATAATCGATAGAATTAATACTATATTAAAGACTCGATATATAGAGGACATTCATTTTAAAGTAGGGATCTTAAATGACGTCGGAAAAAAGTAATTTAGCGATAAAGCAAGATACATATGATGCAACATCTATAAAAGTACTTGGAGGCATAGAAGCGGTTAGAAAAAGGCCTGCCATGTACATAGGCGATACTACGGGCAAGGGATTGCATCATCTGGTGGAAGAGGTCGTTTGCAATAGCGTAGACGAAGCTGTTGCAGGCTTCTGCGAAAATATACTGGTGAAAATAAATATTGATGGAAGCCTTGCAGTTGTGGATGATGGCAGAGGTATTCCCGTTGATGTACATAAAGAAACAGATAAGTCTGCACTAGAAGTAGTTATGACGATGTTACACGCTGGAGGCAAGTTTGAACATAAGAGTTATAAAGTATCCGGCGGTTTGCACGGCGTTGGGGTGTCTGTTGTAAATGCCTTAAGCGAATGGATGGAGGTCGAGGTAAAAAGGGATGGACATGTATATTTTCAACGCTATGAAAAAGGCGAAGTAAAGTCAAAAGTAGAGGTAAGAGGGGTTACTAAAAAAAGAGGTACAAAGGTCATTTTTAAGCCGGATCCCGAAATTTTTGAGGATAGAAACTTCTGCTTCGAGACGATAGCAAAAAGATTAAGAGAATATGCCTTCTTAAACAAAGGAATAAAGATAACCTTATCAGACGAAAGAACCGATAAAATTGAAACATTTAAATACGAAGGCGGGATAAAGGCATTTATAAAGGAATTAAACGAAGGAAAAGAGGTAATCCACAAAGATATAATTTATATTGAAAAAGAGATAGATGGAACCATTATAGAAGTGGCCTTGCAGTATAATGATAGCTATAGTGAGAACGTATATTCTTTCGCAAATAATATCAATACGGTAGAAGGCGGTACTCACCTTAGTGGTTTTAGAGCAGCTCTTACAAGAACCCTGAATAACTACGCAAAAAATAAAGGGCTTCTGAGTGAGGAAAAAGCGCCCACAGGTGATGACTATAGAGAAGGACTTACAGCGGTCGTAAGTATTAAGTTACCTGACCCACAATTTGAGGGACAAACAAAGACAAAACTCGGCAATCGTGAAGTGCAAGGTCTTGTAGAGGCAGTAATAAATGAGCAGCTTGGGATCTATTGCGAAGAGACACCATCGACAGCGAAAGCCATTATCAACAAGGGAATTGAAGCTGCGAGGGCAAGAGAAGCCGCCCGCAAAGCCAGAGATTTGACAAGGAGAAAAGGGGCATTAAGCAGCTCAAGCCTTCCTGGAAAATTAGCAGACTGTTCATCCCGGGATTTTGAGACCTCTGAACTGTTCCTCGTGGAGGGCATTTCTGCAGGCGGCACAGCAAAACAGGGAAGAGATCGGACATTCCAGGCCATTTTGCCATTGAAAGGTGTTATTATAAACGTCGAAAAGGCCCGCATCGATAAGATGTTAGGCAATGAAGAAATTCGAACATTAATATCTGCTATGGGGACAGGCATAGGAGCAGACGAATTTAATTTAAGTAATTTGCGATATGCTAAGATAATTATTATGACGGATGCTGATATTGACGGGGCGCATATCAGGACGCTCCTGTTGACTTTTTTCTTCCGCCAAATGATAGAATTAATAGAAAAAGGACATATCTACATCGCTCAGCCACCTCTGTACAAAGTAAAAAAACACAAGAAGCAGGAATATATCTATGATGACAGGGAGCTGCAGAAGACCTTGATTACTCTGGGGGCTGAAGAAACTATTATGGAGATGGAAAACGGGAAAAAAGAGAAATTGGATAATTCAAAGTTGAAGAAATTATTACAGCTCTTAATACAGATAGAAGAATATGTAAAAACTTTGAGAAAAAAGGGTATATCTCTGGATAAATTTTTAAAACTCAGGAACAAAGAGAGTGGGAGCTTTCCTTTATATAAAGTATCATACAGGAAGGGAATATCGTATCTTTATTCCGAAGAGGAGCTGGAAAGTTTTATAAAAGAAAAGCAACAGGCAGAAGGGAAAGAGCTGGAGATTGTCGAAGAGAACGATACAGGAGAGGCAAAACGGGAGAGGGAAGAAGGAGCAATAGGTGTGCTGGAATATCACGAAAGCAAAGAAATTGAGAAAACGGTAAAGATGATAGAAAATTATGTCTTTTCAATAGATGAATACTTCGGAGAGGGTACGGGCGAGAAACCCAGATACAAATTAATTTCAGATGATACGGAAATATATGCTCATTCTCTGAATGACGTCTTATCAAAAATACGTGAAATAGGAAGAAAAGGTCTGGAAATACAGCGTTACAAAGGCTTAGGCGAGATGAATGCAGAAGAACTTGCTGAAACAACGATGAGTATCAATACAAGGACATTGTTAAAAGTAAAGGTAGAAGATGCTGCCAAAGCAGATGCTATTTTCAGTACCTTAGCAGGAAAAGATGTTCAGAGGAGAAAAGAGTTTATTGAAAAACACGCCTTAGAAGTTAAGAATTTGGATATTTAGTCTCTTATAATGGGAGTTACAGTGATTTCATGCAAAAGAAAGAATTAAAACAAATGGAAAATATTCTTTTGAACAAAAAGAATATTTTATTACGGGAAGTTGAAGAGCGTTTCAAGAAATATCGGGATGCAAATAATGGAAAATTAACGGACATTGCGGAAATTGCTTCTAGTGTTCTCAATGGCGATCTGGAAATGCTGGTTGCGGTGGAAGACGTTAGAGAGTTGAAACAGATTGAAGATGCCCTTGCCCGAATTAGAGCAGGTCATTATGGAGTATGTGAACAGTGTGGTCAGCCGATAAAGAAAGCACGTTTAAAAGCTATTCCGTTCGCAACCCTTTGCGTAAGCTGTAAAGAGGAAGAGGAACGGGAATATTATAATGAGAAAACAACGCAGGTTAAGTACGAATGGGAAGAAAATATGGGGAGTTCTGAAACCAGTGAATTAGACGATATCGATAAGAGAAAGCTGGGAAACAAAATCATGGAATTTGAATATGATGATAACAAAAATTAATATCCGAAAGGTGGAAAATATACAAGGACGCCCGATTGATAACACTCGTCGAAACCTTTCTTAATACCTGTAAAAAACACGCCGGGGCAACAGCCGTTATTGATCAAACAGGATCTGCTACGTATGATACTATTTATCAGGAAGCCAGAGAAATAGCGGCGCAATTATTAGCAGAAGATACAGGTAATACTATCGGAATTCTTCTTCCTGCTGGTAAAAAATTTGTAACAACATTCTATGGAATTTTGATAACAGGAAAGACCCCGGTTCCTTTAAATTATCTGCTTTCATCATCCCAGCTATTATTTGTAAGCCAGAATGCGGGTATAGCTACTGTCTTTACCAATAGTCTGTTTAAACCGCTCCTGGAAAATCACATAAGACGTATCTTTTCTTGTGAGGAAAAAATTCCTCATGCATTGATAGGAGAAGAAAAAATAAAACATGGAGATGCAGAGGATTTGGCTGCCATATTATATACATCGGGTACTGATGCCAATCCAAAAGGGGTTATGTTAACACATAAAAATTTCCTGAGTAACCTCGATGGCTGTATACATGCATTTAAATTCACGGATAAGGATATACTATTAGGTATACTTCCGCTTTTTCATACCTACGCATTGACTACTACATTGATATTACCAACCTGTGTGGGCGCAACAGTAGTTTATCTTGAACGGTTTTCAGGGCTGAAAGTTCTTGAAGTAATTGAAAAATATAAGATTACCTGTATAAGCGCGATTCCATCTATGTATAGGATGCTCGTACGAGCCGTGACGTCAGCAAAACATAATTTAAGCTCTTTAAGACTTTGTACATCAGGCGGAGAGTATTTACCCGGAGAGATACTGGCAGCATTTAATAAGGCATTTCCTGTCCGGTTAATGGAAGG
The DNA here is from genome assembly GCA_005524015.1 of Candidatus Jettenia ecosi. Lineage (GTDB taxonomy): Bacteria > Planctomycetota > Brocadiia > Brocadiales > Brocadiaceae > Jettenia > Jettenia ecosi. Next base: position 3,394 of record SULG01000040.1, on the reverse strand, counting down.
ATATGGGCTAACCGAAGCAACAGCCGTTGTCTCTGTAAATACCCCTGAAAAGTATAAGCCAAATAGCATTGGCGCTCCGTTGAATAACCTTGAAGTGAAAATTGTAGAGGAAAGCGGGCGACGTCTGCCAGCAAATCAAGAAGGTGAGATTTGGGTGAAGGGGCCGAATATCATGAAGGGATATTATAAACTCCCAAAAGAAACCGAAAAAACAATTACGTCTGACGGTTGGCTTAAAACAGGAGATTATGGCAAGGTAGACACAGAAGGATTTTTATGGATTACCGGCAGAAAAAAAGACCTGATTATTATCAGCGGAGAGAATGTGTCTCCTCGGGAAATTGAACAGGTTATCGGTGAACATGAAAAGGTATTTGAAGTGGCCGTTGTTGGTGTGCCTGATAAGGTCCGGGGTGAAGTTCCCAAGGCCTGTATAGTATTGCATGAGCATGCGATGTGCAGTGGGGAGGAAATCAGAGACCATTGTATGCAACGATTACCAAACTATAAAGTTCCTAAATATTTTGAATTTCTTAAAGAGCTGCCGCATAGTCCAACAGGTAAGATATTGAAAAGGGCTCTGAGGTAGTAAATTTTTTGCTTGTCCCCGTTTTCTGAGAGAAATTTTTTTACATCTATCTTTAAACATACCGGGTCCAACCTACCGTTACTATGTCTTTACCATCTTTCTTACCTCTTTTAATTACCGGCGTAACAGGCGTACCTGGCTACAGCATCTTTAAATATCTTCATGCAAAATACCCAAAACACGTTACAGCCATCCGCCCCGTTCGTTACTGGCCATTACGTGATGAGGGTATTATTCCTTTAGATATAGAAGACCGCAAAGGACTGGTAAGGTTAATGAAGCAGAAGAATTTCAAGTCTGTTCTGAATGGGGCGGGGTCATGCGCCTTGAAGTCCTGCGAGATGAACTCTATACTAGCCTATCGTGTGAATGTGCAATCAGTTCTGAATGTGCTTGAAATGATTAGGGACCAGGATATCAGGCTCATTCACCTTTCTACAGATCTCGTGTTTCCGGGAAAACCGTCGGGCCTGTACACAGAAGAAAGTCCAATATCTCCCGTTACTATGTATGGCAAGACTATGGCCTTGGCGGAAGAAATTATTATGCTCCGATATCCTTCTGCAGCAATTTTTCGCATATCGCTCCCTATGGGAATCAGCGTAAATGGACATGCGGGCGCCATTGACTGGATATTATCCCGCTTTAAAAAAAATAATCCGGCCACATTATACTTCGATGAATTAAGATCGCCTTTCTACTGCGAGGATTTCAATAAGATTGTAGAACTTACCCTGGGAGAAAAGATACGGGGTATTTATCATCTCGGCTCACATCGGCACCTCAGTCTTTACCAAATAGGGCAGATCGTAAATAAGGTAGGAGGTTACGCCCCACACCTATTGAAAGGGTGCATGCGTAAAGAAGCAGGACCAATGCCTCCCCGGGCAGGGAATGTTACTATGAGTAACAGGAAACTTATCGAGGCGGTGGGGATAGATCCCTTTCGTAAATGGCCTTATCTGGATTATCACGTCCCTGATGGAGACCAATGGCATTATGATCGCCCTGATCATATGGTCTTTCATCCCGAAATGATTCACAAGTATCTTTACAACATTCCTGTCAAATGTCAGTAGTATGGCTGTGTTTATACCTATCCGCCTGGATGTCCTTGTAAACAGATGGTTTTTCGCTTTTAAATTCTACAGAAAATTGTAATATACTATTATGGGTAATAAAGAGAAAGAAATTCATGCATCAATGCAGAAGAGTGATTAATCTCAGAAATCCGATAATACAAAAAAGAATGGGAAAAAAAAGTTGAATAGAGATAATGAATTGCCGGAAAAACATACAATCCTTCATACAGAAGCGGATTTAACAAAGAATGACGAAGAATCTCATAGAGAGGCTTCCGACGACATCCAGATGGAGGATGAGCTTCGTAAATTATCTCGCGCCATAGAGCAAAGTCCAAGCGCGGTAATGATTACCAATAGTAAGGGCAGTATTGAATATGTTAACCCCAAGTTTACTCAGGTAACAGGCTACACCCCTGAAGAAGTCCTGGGGAAAAATCCACGCATCTTAAAATCTGATACGGTACCATCGGAAGAATACCGTCAATTATGGGAAACGATTACCTCCGGAGGAGAATGGCGGGGAGAGTTCTGTAATAAGAGAAAGGACGGTGGGTACTATTGGGAATACGCCTCTATCTCAGGGGTAAGGAACCATAAAGGCGACATCACCCATTTCATCGCCGTTAAGGAAGACATTACAGAGCGTAAACGGGCAGAGGACGAGAGGAATAAGCACATTAAGGAGTTAGAGGATCTCATGTCCTATTCTACTATTATGAACGACGAGGTGCACGAAGAAACGTTACTGAGGCACATGAGTTCGGCTATACGGGAACATTTTAACCCGGATATTATGGCAATAATAATGCTGGACAGAGAGAGAAACATGCTTTACGTACCCCTTATAGAACCTTCCGTGCCAGTAAGTGAGTTTATAAAAAACGAGGCTATCCTTGACCCTTTGTTATGCAATGTAATAAAAACGCGCCGGGAATGTATCGTAATGAATACTAATAAGGACTTACCCTGTAAATGCATTCTTTATAAAATTGAAAGGGGTGGATATATATGCCTTCCTCTGATAGCCGGAGGCATTCTGTTTGGAATGGTCGTGATGATTAAAAAAGAGATTGCTTGCTGGAATGATGAAAAAATACGCAGGCTTATGTCAAACTATGTTGGACTGACAGCATTGGCTTTACACCGGCTTGAACTTCTGGATATCGCCAAACATACAAACATAACCGACGAACTCACAGGAGTATATAATAAAAGATTCTTTAATGAGATACTGAGTAAGCAGATATTTCTGGCAAAGAGACGTAATGAGCATTTAAGCCTTCTCATTTTAGACCCGGACCACTTTAAGAATATACATGATACTTATGGAGAAGGAGCAGGGGACCGTATATTGCAACAAATGACAAGGATTATCAGTGATTTCGTAAACAAATCAGATATTATTGCCAGATACGATCATGAAGAAATCGCCATTATTATGCCTACATTGTTTATAACAAGGGCGCTGGTAAAGGCGGATGAAATTCGCCGGATTATTGAATATACCGATTTTGACGATATCGTACCGGGACAAACCATTAAGTTAACGGTAAGTATCGGGATTGCATCTTTCCCGGAGCATGGCACGGAACAGGAAACCCTCATAAAGCTTGCAAACAAAGCACTCTACCAGGCTAAAGAAGGTGGCAGGAATCGGGTTGCAGGTCCTTATTAAGCTTTTAAATTAGGCCTTGTTCCCGACACTGATCCACCCCCTTAA
>SULG01000039.1 GCA_005524015.1 Candidatus Jettenia ecosi | reverse complement strand
CTATATTTTAATGAAACGTTATACTAGTTCCATATAGGCATCCTTTATCCCTTTTTCTCTATCTTCTTTCGCCTGTTTGAGATCTTCAACAGCGTTTTCATCAAGGTCTAACCCTAAGAGTTCTTCTATTTCTTTATACTCCTCCCTGGGAATAATCACTTCTGTTGGATTGCCCTTTTCGTCTAATACAATTTTCTTGTGGAGAGTAACCATAATTCACCTCTTATTTTTTTCATTCTACAGCATTGATCTTACAATAATCATGAAATGCTGGATAATTTCTGTATATTCAATATTTCCCAAATCTCACATAACTTATTCTGTGAGGATTGTAATCCTTACATTAAGCTATATCAAGAAAAACAGATTCGTGCTTATCCTGCTGCGCAAATCCATATCCATATTCCTTTCTATTTGTCAGAATAATATCCTGTGTAGTTCCCCTTCTTATCATAAAATCTGGTCTTCCCTGACTTATCGGTGGTTGAATATCCGGTATAAGAACTATTCCTGTCATAATATTTTGTGGTAGGTCTGTTTGGGTCAGTGATAGAATATCCTGTATAAATTTCCTTACTATTGTAGTATTTCGTCTTACTATCCTCTGAGCGGACGTGGCCCGTATAGTTGCTATTTCGGTCGTAATATTTTGTAGTTGAGTCGTCCGGCGTCTTTTTAGAATATCCAGTGTAGTTACTATTCCTGTCGAAGTGTCGTGTTATGGATGAATCGCCGAAGACTACGCTTGAGAAAATGAAACAGATACTGCAGACAAGTATTGAATTTTTAAAGATAATATTCATGGTATTTCTCCGTTTATTTAATTTGTTTAATCATTTTTATGGCTAAGGAAGGAATGAACAAAAGAACTCAGGAATTTTCCTGTTCTTTCTTAGGTATGGTAAATATCCTTATTGTTCAAGCCGTTTTTTGCTATTTTTCGTTCATCGTTTGAGAATAGTTCCTTCCACTCTGGTTTGAGGGTTATAGCTTCTACAGTCAAATCGAGACGTTGCCGTTCCCACATAGCAGTATAACCATCAGATACAACGGTTGAGTTGAGCAATATTCTTGCCGTTTCTAACCCACCATGCTCATTAACCACATTAAGAAAGCGTTTAGAATTATAGTCGCATTCATCTTGCGCACGTTGATAAAGTTCAATCATAGCGTAATAAAATTGATTTTCTAATTTTTGATTCATAATTATTTCCTTGAAAAACTTGTAATTTATAAACTATAAATTTTTTGTTAACAGCAAAACATTGCCAATTTTTTCAGGTTTTCATTCTTTATGTATAAACCGCTTTTTGCACATAATTGCCAGATTGCATTGTCGAGGAACACAGGCCTAATATTTATTGCTCTTGCAAATTCTTCTATTGTCCTCATAACTTCCAAACACTTTCCTTCATCGACTTTAGGACGTGAATAACCTTCCAGATTATCAGTTACTACATATCTCTCTTTTATTTTTCCTTCTGAATCAACGTAAGATTCAGACCACTGCTTGAATTTAACCATTCCAAAACAACCGAGCGCACGGTTAATGTGTCTATCTGGTTTTGCTATGTCAAACCCAATATTTCTCAATGCCTCAGAGGCAATGGGAATTCCCATTCCACTAAGCTTGTACCGTCTACCTGTACTTCCAAGTTGTAAAGCCAACAATTTTGGATCTGAATTACTTTCTTTTAGCAAAGCATGAATAAAATTATCCAAACAACCATACTTTTGAGAATAACCAATCAACTCTTTTGATGTTTCTATAAGTCTTATTAAATTCGATTTAAGGCTTTGCGAATCAGCTCTTCGGACTACAAACCATGGATGAATTATATTTTCAATGTCAGATTTATTTAATGATGCATAATAATCTATTGCAAAATCATGAAACAATGACTGTAGCTCTGGTAGTAATCTTTCAATTTTAGCCCAGTCAGTGTTTGCAGATAAAACAGACTTAACAATCCCTTCGAATATTTCATGATCAGTCCATCGTTTACCTTTTTCACGATTTTCTACAGCAGTAACCTGTCCAAAGCTAATAATTCTCTCCTGCCAGTTTCGTATACCAATATCTAATTGAGCAAAGATCTTATTCCACAACCTTAAGTAAAAACTATTGTTTATAACATTTTTTCTTTCTGTTACTGTAATATTGTCGATGTTTTTGACAGGTTTTCCATAATTAGAAAGATGAATTACAGGCGATTCTTTACTTTGCCCGTAGTGAGAGACACTATTTTGTATGATGGTTTGAGAAGGTTCAACCATGATGGGTAATTTAAAATTGGTAGGTGGTAGATGAGTATTTCGCATTGGAATAAGACGTATATGTCCATCCTTTATTTCTAAGGTAACCTTTTGATTTTTTTCAATGTTTTTATCTTTCAAAATCTTTGCTAGCCAAATTTTTTTATCTCCGACGTATACATAAACGGGAAGATAAACCTATGTCTTTGTTGTCATAAGAAAAGACTCATAACAGTCCTCTTCAATAATTAAACTAATTTTAATTTTGCCACCTTCTTGATATGGAAGAACTTTGGCTTCCTTTTTATCAATATAAATATATAAACGTTCTAATCCATCTGTTTTTCTTCCTTCTCCTCTCACTGTTCCTATTATTTGCATTTTCGTTCTCCCCTTAAATTAAAATGATGCCTAAAAAACTATTTTTATTATAATTTGAAATTTGCTAAATCTATGTCCATAATGCCTTTTTTGTTTCTGCTATTAGGTCTTTTAGTTTTCTTGAAGAATCTTCTAACGCTTTTTTAATCTCATATAACTCTGATATGTCTTTATTTAACCTCAATTTTATTGTATTAAAAAAGTCGTTATCAATATTTTTTGATTTCCGCAATTTTTCTTTTATCTTTTCGAATATTTTCAGCCTGTGCTCAGTTACAGTATCTCCTCTATATTGATCATCAAGTATATTAATAGCAGTCTTAAAATCTTCTATAAGGTAATTCAAACCATCCATAACACTGCTATCAAGAAAGCTTATATTGTTTTCGATTTCGTCGCAATAATCATCTATAATAGACGAGTTATCATCACTATCGTAAATTTCTTCACAATGGTGCATACTTCGTATAAAACTATGATCGCTTATTTTACCCAATTCTTGAGCAGTAGAAATTAGTACCAACAAGGATATAAAAGTTTCTCTACCAGCATTGAGCATAAATCTAACAAAATTTAGATGTCGCATGAAGTCAAGTGGATATAAAGAAACCGCTCCTTTCCCTTTAACTTTTTTGCGTTCTTTTGGCATGGGTAGTTGGTCTCTTTGAATGTATTGCTTGATAGTGGTTGGCTTTACCAGCCACCCCTTTTTATTTATTTCGTTTTGTATATCTTCATTAAATAGCCCTCTCTGCCCTTTGTATTTCTCCTCAATTGCATTAAGTTCCTCTGTAGAAAAACCCAGTGCAGCATTTTTTCCTACTGCTAATTTATATATTTCTAATTCTGTTAAATTATTAATTAACATTGCTCTATCACGTGAACCTACTTTTGGTATAACATCAAGTGTTAATTTTGTTGTTCTTTTTTGTTTTTCCATAAAAACCTCAATTTACAAATAAAAATATTTGTTTAAATTTGTTACCATCCAAGAAACATTCATTTACTAATACAAAGAAGGCATACTTCTTATAGCACATCTGTGAAATACTCAGTAATCTGTCTACTCTAAATTTTATCTGGAATTTCTTGTTTACTTTCACAAGGTTCATTTAATTCTTTGAACATTAAATATGTTCCTAAACCAGAATTAAAACATATGTTAAGAATTTTAGGAATAATCTCATCCATACTTAAATTCTCCCAATCATTTCTTATTTTTGAACTTCCAACAACCTCTAAAAATAATTCTCCTATTTTAAGTAAACACTCTTGACAAATTCTTATTCCGCCTAATGGAACTGAAGTAATTGAAGATCTTTCTTTACACCTGTAGCATTCACCATAATAAGTAAATTCCATTAAATCTTTCCTTTCATGTTAAAATTAAAAAAGTTTTCTACATTAATGTCTGTAGTGTTTTTTGTTATGTCTTTTCAATCTATAAGTAGTCAGCAGTGTAGAACTAATTCCGTCTAGTATTATCTTTGTACCTACAAGCTTTTCAATTTTATTGGCTATTTTCCTCAGTATCTGAAGAGCATGACTTAGCGGTTCTTCGATCTAAAATGCCTTGGTGGCTTTTTTTATGTATTTTAGCAGGATTGTTTCTTCAATAATTTTGATTACTGTTATGTCAAGGCCTCTTTGTTGAATCCATTTGTAAGCATGATTTGTGATTTTCAACACAACTCCTTTCTAAAATCCGTAAAAAATACATAGAATAATAAATATACTAAGAATAATAGTATAACATTGGTAATAAATAATCAATTAAAAATCTCAATTTTATTTTTAGTTTTATTTAAATGCTAGTGATAGAATAGGTTAAAAATAAAAATTATTAAATTAATTTATAAAAAGTATGTATTTCCAAAATTCCATATTTTTTATTTGAATCACAGATTGGACTCATCTACATAAATCAGCAAGGCATTAACTGTTCATTTTGAATTTACTTTTAAATGACGTATTTCTGATTTTTGGTTTCTGGTTTGAAATGAAAAAACGAGAAACTCAAAACTTTAAAATGGTGCCTTGGTGGCTTTGTGTGAGGAAACAAAAAGACTTTCTTTTACGACTCGTTCAGGTTAAGGAATATATGGATACATGTAAAGATGAAACTCCTTTCGCAAATACCAAAGAAACCCTTTCTTGCATTTCAAAAATAAAAGGTATAGGGATAAAGGAATATAGAGAATTTGTGGAGGCAGGTATAAAGAGAGAAAATAACTCCTTTGAAGAAGTAGAATCTGATATAATTCCTGGCAGTGAAAAATTTAAGACAACGACTAAGAAAGCTAATGAGAGGAGCGGAGAAATTGGAAGATATTTTAGAATAAATGGGTCAACCGTAAGTAAGGCGTTAAAGAGGGTAGAGATTAAATATAAAGAGTGGAATTTATTTTGGGACTTTTTGCCGAGGGATGGACAGAGCTACAGGTTATTAAAAACTATCCAACGCTAACAAAAGAACATATACGCGCCCGTTTTTACCTTTGCTACCGAATGTGTGCGTAAAGAATCTTTCTATGCGGTTCCAACAGAGACAATGAAATGAATTTTTTTGTAAATGAGAATTTCCCTATAATAAACAAATTTACCGTTATTGATAATGGTCAAGTACGACAAAGAATATTGAAAACATAAGTTACGAAGTCTCCTTTCCAATCTGTTATAAATAGAGAATAAATTTGTAAAAGTTACTTTTAACGTAAACGAGTCAGCATATGTTCCATGGGTTATTTACCCACGTGAAACTAAGTTGTCTCAAAGCAATAGGATCGAACCATTATCCTTTGCCGTATCATAATAGGTTTTGTCTGCAGTTACCATAGTTCCTTTATTCTTTATGGCTACAGCATGGTATATAGTATCGTAAAAGGTAACTCCTATACATTCTCGCATCAATGAAAATGCAATGTTGGCAACATCTTTTGTAATTTTTACTTCCTTAAATTTATATTCAAGCAGAATTTCCAGTATCTTTTCAGCATCTTTTGGCCTTTTTATACCCAAAACGTTGCCAACCTCGTAAAGCCAAAGAGGCGGAACGATAAACTCATGCTCTTGTTCTACCCATCCCTTGAGAAGCATCGTTGCAGTATCGCGGTTGCTTTCTTTATCTTCCAGCACCCATTTCAGGATTACAGAGGCATCTGGCACAAGTATTTTCACGTTTTACGATTCCTGTCCCGCTTCAAAAGCTTAACTATTTCTTTTTGTGAAACCTTTAGACCTTTAGATTTTAATAATGCAAGCTTTTCTGTAACCTTTTTTCGCCTTATTCTGAGTAGTTCCTTCCGTAATGCCTCATTAATTATCTTACTTTTCTGTCCGGCCGGCACTAATTCGTCGAGCTCTTTACGAATATCCTCTTCTACAAAAAAATTCAATTTTTTTAGTAAGCCCATCTATTACCTCCATATAAGATGTATAATTTATACTTATATAGTATATGTACAAATTAGTAATGTCAAGGGGCAGTCTGGAGAAATACAACATAAATAAATCAAAAAGTATAGTCAAAAAAATCTATTTTTTGAAAAGTTTTTGCAGAATCCCCTGATTTTAAGCCCGATTCTGACACTTAAATCTGACATTCAAGAGGTTTTCACGAGTATTGAGAGATGTTGATTAATTTTTGAAATTGTATGATTACTTATAAACGATCAGCAGGTCTCTTGCCTCAACACAATCTCTCTTCTTAACCAACACCTGTCCAATCTCACCATCGTGTTCAGCATAAATGGTTGCTTCCATCTTCATGGCCTCCATGATGAGAAGCGGGTCATTTTTAGCAACTTTATCACCGGCTGCCACTTTTATCGTGACAATCATGCCTGGCATGGGCGCACCTACGTGTTTGGTGTTTCCTTCTTCCGTCTGGGGACGTTTGGTTACTGCATCTGCCGCTTTGCGGTTGGCAATAACTACTTCACGCGGCTGACCATTAAGCTCAAAGAAGACGGTACAATTTCCTTCTACATTTGACGGGCTTATGGCTGCCAGTTTGAAAATCAGGGTTTTTCCTTCCTCGATGTCAATAGCAACTTCTTCGTTCATGGGCAGACCATAGAAAAATACATCCGTGGGAATGACAGACACGTCATCGTATTTCTTTCTGTGCTCGGCGTACTGAATGAAGACATCCGGGTACATCAGGTAGGACATGAGTTCTTCGTTGGTGATGTGCATGGAGAGCCGGCCCTCAACTTCTTCTTTGATCTCGTCAAGATTGACAGGCGGTAGATTAGCGCCGGGCCTTTCCGTAAAAGCAGGCGCCCCGCGCAAAATTCTGTATTGTACCTCTTTCGGGAAACCTCCGGTCGGTTGGCCAAGACGGCCCTCAAAAAATTCTACAACGGAGGTAGGAAAAGAAATTTCCCTGTTATTTTTAACGATATCCTGGGCATTGAGGTCATTTGTTACCAGAAAAAGTGTCAGATCTCCAACAACCTTCGAGGATGGAGTAACTTTCACAATATCTCCAAAAAGCTGGTTGACATCCGCATAAACATCAGTGATTTCATGCCACCGATGCGTCAACCCCATAGAGTGTGCCTGCTGGAAAAGATTGGTAAACTGGCCACCAGGTATCTCATGATGGTACACCTCGGCAGTGCTTGATTTTTGGATAGATTCAAATGGCGCATAATACTCTCTGACCACTTCCCAATAGTCCGAGAGCAATCCCAGGGCCTTGAAGTCTGTACCCGTGTCACGTTCATGAAAACGCATCATTTCCACCAGGGTATTCAGATTGGGTTGAGATGTCAGGCCGGCAAGAGGCCCCATTGCGGCATCAACAATATCTACACCGGCTTCTGCAGCCTTGATAAGGGTGGCAATCTGACCACCTGATGTATCATGAGTATGAAGATGTATGGGGATCTTTAGCTCGGACTTCAGGGCACGAACAAGTTCATAGGCAGCATAAGGCTTCAAAAGGCCGGCCATATCTTTAATTGCAAGGATATGGGCGCCATGTCCTTCCAGCTCTTTTGCCATTTTTACGTAATAGTCGAGCGTGTATTTTGTCCGTTTCGGATCCAGAATATCCCCGGTATAACATAGAGCAGCTTCACAGAGGGCATTGGTTTCTTCCAGAACGGCATCCATTGCTATTTTCATATTCGTAACCCAGTTCAGTGAATCGAAGACACGGAATATGTCCATACCGCTTTCCGCAGCCTGTTTGATAAATGCTTTAACGACATTATCGGGGTAGTTGGTATAACCAACACCATTAGAGGCCCTGAGCAGCATCTGGAAGAGTATATTGGGCGCTAGTCTGCGCATGAAGCGAAGGCGTTCCCAGGGACACTCTGAGAGGAATCTCATGGCAGTATCAAAGGTTGCTCCACCCCACATCTCAAGGGAGAAGAGATCAGCATGGTTTCTCGAGTAGACCTCAGTTATATTCAGCATATCTACTGTCCTCATACGGGTAGCCAGTAAAGACTGATGTGCATCGCGGAAGGTTGTATCCGTCAGCAGCAGTTTTTTCTCCCTGAGGATGTGCTGCGTAAATTTTTTCGGCCCCATTTCCAGAAGAAGGTCACGACTGCCTTTCGGTCTGGGGTTTTTACGATCAACAGACGGAACCGGCGCTTTACGGCGGCATACAGACTTCGGTATTTCCTTAATAAGAGTATGGCCGTTGACCAGCATATCACCCACAAAACGCATGATGAGGGTAGCGCGGTCCCTGCGGCGCGGAAAGTGGAAGAGGCTCGGATTTTCGTCAATGAAGCGCGTGGTGCATTTACCCGCCAGGAAATCTTTATGGTTAACCAGATTAATGAGAAACGGAATATTGGTTTTCACCCCACGAATCCGGAACTCATCCAATGCCCTGTCCATACGATGTGCTGTTTCTTCAAAACAGGTTCCAAACGCTGTAACTTTCACCAGCATAGAATCATAGTAAGGAGTTACGAGGGCGCCGGAGAAGGCAGTTCCGGCGTCAAGGCGGATGCCCATACCGCCAGCGGAACGGTAATGCTGGATACGTCCGTAATCGGGAACAAATCCATTGGAGGGGTCCTCTGTGGTAATCCGGCACTGGAAGGCAATGCTATTGATATGAATTGCCTCCTGGTTCGGTATGCGGATTTCCGGTGAATTGAGGGGAAACCCTTCACTGATTAAGATTTGTCTCTTAACCAGATCGAAACCGGTAATGGTTTCGGTGACGGTATGTTCGACTTGGATTCTGGGATTTATTTCGATGAAATAATACTTATTGGTTTCTGTATCAAGAAGAAATTCTACGGTGCCGGCGTTATCATAATTCACGGATTTACATATTTTTACGGCTGAATCACAGATGCTCTGTCTGATGTTTTTATCGAGATTCTGTGCCGGGGCAATCTCGACAACCTTCTGATGGCGCCTCTGCAGGGAGCAGTCGCGCTCAAACAGGTGTACAATATTATGGTACTTGTCGCCAAGGATCTGTACCTCAATATGGCGCGCTTTTTCGACATATTTTTCTACGAAACACTCGTCAGAGCCAAAGGCTGTCAGGGATTCACGCTGTGCTTCGTTCAGACGATGACTCAGCTCTAACTCACCGCGAACCACGCGCATACCGCGACCTCCACCCCCGTGGGCTGCCTTGATGATAACCGGATATCCCAGTTTATTGCAAAGGGACTTAGCCTCATCCAGACTTTTTATGGGATGGTTACATCCGGAAAGTATGGGAACCTGGGCTTTCTCCGCAATTATTCTGGCCGAGGTTTTATCTCCAAGCATACTAAGAATTTCCGGGCGGGGACCGATGAAGGTAATACCTGTCTTTTCACAGGCACGGGCAAAGTTGGCATTTTCAGAGAGAAATCCATAGCCCGGATGTATGGTATCAACTTCCTTATCTTTAGCCAGTTGAATAATTCCTTCTATATCCAAATAAGCTCTGACGGGCTCTTTGCCCTTACCAATCTGATACGCTTCATCAGCTTTAAATCTATGAAGTGCAAAGCGGTCTTCGTGGGAATATATTGCTACAGTTCTAATACCAAGTTCATGCGCTGCCCGGCAGACCCGTATCGCTATCTCACTACGGTTGGCGACGAGAAGCTTTTTAAATTTCTTGATTTCCATAAAAAACCTTTACGTATAATTTACCGAAAAATTCATCGTATTTGAAGATATCGTATGCGAACATTCTCTTTAAAATTGATATATTATATACTATTAATTATTGTATGCAATAGTCTTGAGGATTGTATAATTGTATCTTTTTGAACTTTCCTTTTTCGTTGGCATTCAAGAGGTTTTCATGAGTACCGAGAGATGTTGATTGATTTTTGAGGAGGTTACATGAATTTCTCCAGGAAAAACATTCGGAAAGGAAAAAGCATGCCGGGGGGTGATGTTTTTGAAATGCTTGCTACCAAGGGACTGGATCATCTGAGGTAAGCGGTTTTTGAGGTGACAGGGCAATGTCATTAAGCATTTTTATTAGGGGAATGGTAAAAATGCTAAGAGGCTGTCTGCAAAGTTCATATTCATGCCTGGAATTTATCCCTTTGGTGGATTCACTTCGCTTAATCCACCCTACCGAATAATTGAGGAATGAGTAGGGCGGATTAAGCGAAGTGAATCCACCATTGTATCGTAATGACATTGGGGTGGCAGGGAAAACCCTATCTCGGTATGCCTTGAACAGGGATTAGTTGCCCATGCAGAGTATCATCCCCACGTGTTTTCTCTCATTCCCGTGTTTCACATTTGTTATTCCCGAATGCTTTTATCGGGAATCCAGTACCTTTTCCTGTTTCTTCCCTATGCTGGATTCCCGATAAAGGCGTTCGGGAATGACAGGAGGAACTATTGTAGATGTAAACTCCGCTCTTGTTACTTCTCTGGCGTGAGTTTATTACAAAAACAGTGGTAAGTAAAGGGATACAAGAGGAGCATTAAAGAAAGAAGCCGGGCGGGTTTTTTAGGAAGGGGAAAAAACACAAAAGGGAACTCATAATTCCTCTATCTTTTTTAGAAGAGGATTAAAGGGATTTTCTCCTTTTTCTAAATCACTCACACATTTCCTGCTTTTCTAAAGGGGACTAAGGGGGATTCGGACTACTTTCCCTCCACCTTACTTATATACACTCCGCTACCTTGATCCCCATCCCAGAAGTTGAAAGTATTTTATCTTTTGGCGTGTTAACAGAGGCAATATCACCGGTCCGATATCCATCCTCCAACACCGACATAATAGCATGTTCAATAGCGTTTGATTCTTTAATGAGTCCGAAAGCGTATTTGAGCATCATTGCCCCTGATAAGATTTGTGCCAGAGGATTGGCCTTGCCTTGTCCTGCAATATCCGGCGCAGAGCCATGAATAGGCTCAAAAAGCCCAAAACCTGTTTCTGAAAGGCTGGCGCTGGGAAGCATGCCAATGGACCCGGTAATGGCCGATGCCAGATCTGACAGGATGTCACCAAACATATTTTCAGTAACAATAACATCAAATTGTTTCGGGTTTGTTGCGAGCTGCATGGCTGCATTATCGACGTACATGTGATTCAACTGGATCTGCGGATATTTTTTTTGGACGTAATCAATAACTACTTTCCGCCATAGTTTTGAACTCTCAAGGACGTTTGCCTTATCAACAGAAGTTAACTTTTTACTGCGTTTCATGGCCGCTTCGCAAGCTACTTTGGTAATTCTTTCAATCTCCGGCACAGAGTAAATCATGTAATCGACAGCGTATTCTCCCTGAACGGTCCCTTCCTTCAGAGCAAGTGATGTGACCTTATTTCTGCCGAAATAAACCCCGCCCGTCAGCTCTCGCACAATCAGGATGTCCAGTCCTCCCTTCAACCGTTCTGATTTCAGAGATGCGGCATCTGCTAATGGGCCAAAAATTACGGCAGGACGTAAGTTTGCAAAAAGGCCGTAAATGGACCTCAGGGGCAGTAATGCCCCACGCTCGGGAGTCAATTCCGCTGGCAATGTTTCCCATTTCGGCCCGCCTACCGCACCAAAATATATAGCATCGGCGCTATTACAGACCTTTCTTGTTTCATCAGGGAGCGGATGACCATAGGTGTCGTAGGCGCATCCACCTACTAATGCCTCTTTATATTCAAAGGTATGGCCGTATTTTTTTGCTACGGCGTCAAGCACTTTAAGCCCTTCCTTCATTATTTCCGGTCCAATCCCATCTCCTGCCAATACAGCAATGCATTTTTTCATGTAATAATCTCCCTATATCCGCGCTTTTCGATTGTTGTGACAGCTTAAAACTTCTCAAAGCTTATAGTTTAAACACTGTATTTTACCTTTATTCTTAAGAAAATCTACTCCCATTATTTTTGTTGACAATATTGTATTACTGGGTAAATTGTTTCTAGTGCTAGTAAAAAAGAATAGTACTACAATTATTGATGAATAACCTATTGTTCCGCCCTACTGGGCAGATATAAATATTGAGGTAAATTATGAAGATATTATTGACGAACGACGATGGCATTTATGCGCCAGGTATTGCTGCCTTAAAACGGAGTATTCAGGATCTGGGAGATGTAACCGTAGTAGCTCCTGATATTGAGCAGAGCGGTGTAGGACATTCAATTACCTTCGGCCATCCTTTACGCATTCGTGAGGTGCATTTAAATAATGAGTTTATTGGTTATGGTGTGAATGGTTCGCCGGCTGATTGTGTGAAATTGGCTATTTTTGAGATTATGAGAGGAGGACCGGACATTGTTATATCAGGGCTTAATATGGGAGCCAATGTGGGTATTCATATCCTCTACTCAGGAACAGTTGCTGCGGCTGTGGAGGCGGCTATTATGGGATTTCCTTCTATTGCTGTTTCCTTTGATATTTCTGAGCGGTATGATGATGTTAACGATGCGTCAAAAGTAGCGAGAAATGTCATAGAAAGCATTACCAGGCATAAACTACAGAAAGGAGCGCTGCTCAACGTGAATATTCCTTCTTGTCCATCCAATCAAATGAAAGGAATTAAGATAACACGGCAGTTTGCTCATGATTTCAGAGAGACCTTTGAAAAACGTAAAGACCCGAACGGGAAGGATTATTACTGGTTAATAGGTACTAATAAATCCATTCACCACGAGGAGGGAACAGATATCAGCGCCGTTAATGAAGGTTACATCTCCGTTACACCTCTTCGTTACGATTTGACAGATCAATATCTTTACAAGAAAATTGAGGATTGGGACTGGGGAAGTGCTCCTTACGAACGGGATAATAAAAAATCTTGACTTATCTCTGCCTCATTTCTATAATAATAAACAATGTATTTCTTATGCAGAGACATTTTTTGCAGAAAGAATAAAAAAAGGGCAGATAGCTCAGTTGGTAGAGCACAGGACTGAAAATCCTGGTGTCGGCGGTTCGATCCCGCCTCTGCCCACCACTTATTGAGAATGGTAGTTTAACATAATCAACTCAAAATTTTGTGTTACTTCACCTATAAGCTAATTACCCAATGTAGTTCATTCCTGCCTTTTTATCATTCCCTGTTTGATGATCCATTTTTACTCGTAACTTATTACCCATGATATCTTAGGATTTTTTGTTTTTATTGGTATTTATATATTATGAAGAATTTACAAAATCTAGATATTCAATCTTTAGAAGAACGTGCAAAGGTTATCCGAAGACATGTGATAAGGATGATAGCAAAGGCCGGTTCTGGCCATCCCGGTAGTTCATTATCAACAGTAGATTTACTGGTTGCGCTTTTTTATAAGAAATTAAGACATAACCCGCAATTACCCACATGGCCGGACAGGGATAGGTTTATTTTGTCGAAAGGTCATGGCTGTCCGGCGCTGTATGCCACCCTTGCTGAACAGGGTTATTTTAGTGTTGATAAACTTGACACCTTGCGGCAGTTTGGCAGTATTCTGCAGGGGCATCCCTGCATGAAAACAACGCCTGGAATTGAGATATCCGGCGGATCGTTAGGACAGGGGCTTTCCGTTGGTTTGGGGATCGCTCTGGCTGCAAAGTTGGATAAAAAAGATTTCCGTACTTATGTTATGTTAGGTGATGGAGAGATTGAGGAGGGACAGGTATGGGAAGCAGCAATGGCAGCAAGTCATTATAAAATAGACAACCTATGCGCAATCATAGATCAAAACGGATTGCAGATTGATGGGTTTATCCATGAGATTATGTCCTCACACCCGATTCCTGAAAAATGGCGTGGTTTTGGCTGGCATGTGATAGAAATTAACGGGCATGATTACCAGTCTATCTTAGCTGCTTATGATGATGCGGAGAAGGTAAAAGGTCAACCTACGGTTATTGTGGCAAAAACAATTAAGGGGAAAGGGGTCTCCTTTATGGAAAATCACGTTGATTGGCATGGAAAGGCACCATCGAGAGAAGAGGCCGAACGTGCGCTGGCTGAGATGAGGTAATACCAGATACTATTCCGGAAGGATACAGAATACTGTAAAAGAAGTGAAGTTAATGAATGGGTGTATAAGGAACAATTTAATAGTGAAAGAATACAATGGCTGAAATGATAGCTACGCGTCAGGCATATGGTGACGCACTGGTAGAACTGGGGGAAAAGAATAAAGATATTGTAGTGCTGGATGCTGATCTTTCAAAATCCACGACCACAGCTAAATTCGGCAAGAAATTTCCTGACAGATTTTTTAATATGGGGGTAGCCGAGGCGAATATGGTGAATACGGCTGCCGGGTTAGCAACTTGCGGGAAAATAGCATTTGTGAGCAGTTTCAGTATTTTCGCTACAGGACGGACATGGGAGCAGATCAGAAATACTGTTTGTTATAGCGGATTAAATGTAAAGATCGTTGCCACGCACAGTGGTGTATCTGTAGGGCCGGATGGGGCATCACATCAGTGTATAGAAGATATATCTTTGATGAAAACGATTCCAACCATGACAGTTATTGAACCTTGCGATGCATTCGAAACGAGAAAATCCATCCTGGCTGCTGTAGATTATAAAGGTCCCGTATATATTCGCCTGGGCAGGGCAGCCGTACCCGTAATTACCAAAAAAGAAGATCCTTATACTATTGGAAAAGCAAATATTCTCAGAATGGGTAAAGATGTGGCAATTATTGCTTGTGGGGCATTGGTTGCCAATGCTCTTACAGCATCTGATATATTATCGAAGGATGGGATCGAGGCAACGGTTGTTAATATGCATACTATCAAACCCATAGATCAGGATGTTGTTGTGAGTGTTGCAAAACAGGGAAATGCAGTAGTAACCGCAGAACAGCATGTACTGGATGGTGGTTTGGGTAGCGCGGTTGCATCCGTATTATCCCGAAATTATCCTGTGCCTGTTGAGATGATTGGTATAGATAATCGATTTGGTCAGTCTGGCGAACCTGATCTCCTCTTTAAGGAATACCATCTCCTGCCGGAGGATATTGTTTTAGCTGCCAGGCGAGCTATAGGACGTAAGAGAAAATGAAAACGAGGGTGTATGTCCTTTTATTCTGTATAACGCTTTTGTCAGTCAGAACGGTCTCGTTCGGGCAAGATAAACCTCTTGAAAAGCCTAATGCAGAGGTTAAAGAAAAAGCTAAAGAGACCAAAGAGGATATTTATGAAGAATTTGAGGAGTTTATTAAGGTCATAAAGGAATTGCAGGATAAATACGTTGATGAGATAAATGTTAATACCATTCTTACCAACGCATATCGCGGCATGCTTTCAGGGCTTGATCCCTATAGTCAATATTTTAGTTCTGAAGAATTAGAAGATCTCAAGATTGAGACAGAGGGTGAATTTGAGGGGCTGGGAATTGAGGTGATTATAAGGGAAGGGTTGTTAACCGTAATTACCCCGATTATTGACTCTCCGGCTTTTAAAGCCGGAATATTGGTAGGCGACCGGATTATTAAGATCGACGGTGAATTTACCGAGAACATGAGCGTCAGAGATGCCATAAAGAAACTTCGGGGCAAATTAGGAACAACAATTACCCTGACCGTTGTCCATGAGGGAGATACAGTTCCCTTCGATATTACTATGGAACGTGCAACGATCCATGTAAAAAGCATACGCGGCGCCAGAATAGTAGATGATGATTATAAGATTGGCTACCTTGCCGTAACAAATTTTCAGGAAAATACCACAAAAGATATGGATGTAGCCGTTCAGGATTTGTTGAAAAAGGGTATGAAAAGCCTGGTACTGGATTTGAGATTTAATCCGGGCGGGTTATTGAATATTGCTGTCGATATGGCCGATAAATTCCTGGAGAGAGGTCTGATTGTTTCTACAAAAGGAAGAGATACGACACAGAATTATACGTACCGGGCGCGAAAACAGGGAACATATCCCAAGTTTCCTTTAGTGGTGCTGGTAAATAATGGAAGCGCAAGTGCATCAGAAATTGTTGCCGGGGCTATTAAGGATCATAAACGGGGTTTATTATTGGGTATTAAAACATTTGGCAAGGGGTCAGTGCAGAGCCTTATTCCCGTTTGGGATGGTAAAACTGCCTTGAAATTAACGACTGCGCGATATTATACTCCATCAGGGGTTTGTATCCATGAGAAAGGGATTGAGCCCCATATTAAGGTTCCCCTCAGTTTTGCTGAGACAAAGGCATTGCATGAACATCTATCCATGATAGATAGAGATACAAAGACTAATGATGTCAGGGAAGGAGAAAGTAAGGAAAAAGAGGCTGTACCGCAAGGTTCTTCTGTGAGAAAAGAGAAGTCATCCTACATAGATGTTCAGCTTGAGAGAGCTATTGATATTCTGAAAGGTATAGAGGTTTATGCGAAGGGTTCGAATACTCCTTAAAGGATTTATCATATTGTTTTTACATTGAGATTATTTTGATAAGGCAGGAGCTATTCCTGCTTTTTTTATGTATGCTAATTCTTGGTATTGAAACATCATGCGATGAGACTTCGGCATCCATTGTAAAAGATGGAAATGAAATACTGTCAAATATTATTCTATCCCAGGATGTTTTACATCGTCAGTTTGGTGGTGTAGTTCCGGAAATTGCGTGCCGGGCACATTTAGAATCTGTTATCAGTATTATTAACAATGCCGTTGTCGATGCAAAGGCGCAGCTTGCCGAAATCGATGCGATTGCTGTTGTTAATACACCGGGTCTTATTGGCGCTTTGCTTATCGGTGTGACATCTGCCAAAACGTTATGTATGGCGCTGGATATACCTCTTATAGCCATTAATCACCTTCATTCCCATATCTATGCAAATAATCTTGAGCATGAGGATATACAGTACCCAACAATAAGTTTGGTAGTTTCCGGAGGGCATACAACCCTTTTTTTATCGGAAAGCGAGACGAAGCATATTCCATTGGGGGGAACAATCGATGATGCTGCGGGTGAGGCTTTTGATAAAGTATCAAAAATATTAGGCCTCGGTTACCCTGGAGGACCTGTTATTGATAAGCTTGCAAAGCAGGGATACCGGAGTGCGATTGCATTCCCAAGATCTTATCTCGAAAAGGACTCGCTTGACTTCAGCTTTAGCGGGCTTAAAACTGCAGTATTATATTACTATCGGGGACAGGATTCAAAGGCTTCTCAATCAAAGCCGCGCTCCAATCAGGAGATTGCCGATATTGCAGCAAGTTTTCAGGAGGCAGTTATTGATGTTTTAATAGATAAGACTGTACAGGCATCACACATGTATAATGTTCAAGGAATACTGGTGGGTGGTGGTGTGGCAGCAAACTCAAGGTTACGCCAAAGATTAAAAGAAAAATCAGAAGAGACAGGTATCCCCGTATATTACCCTTCTGCCAGATTATGTACTGATAATGCTGCTATGGTAGCAGGGCTGGCTTATAAGAAATATTTAGAAGGAAGTATTGCTGATCTCACTCTTGAAGCTATTCCATAAGATTTAATAGCTTTTCCGTTGTGTTGAAAATAATTGTGAAAATTATGGATATTGATGTAATAAAAAAATTATTAGAAAATTATAAGACTGGAGGCGTATCGATACACGATGTCCTTGAAAAGATTAAAGAATTACCTTATAAGGACATTGGTTTTGCGAAGGTGGATAGTCATCGCAAAATCCGTTGCGGTTTCCCGGAGGTTATTTTTTGCCTGGGTAAGACCCCCGATCAAGTGGTAAGGATTGCAGAACATATCGTTGCAGGCGGAAATGATATGCTTGCGACCCGTGCTGATAGGGAAATATATGATGCTGTTTCCCGGGAGTTTCCCGATGCCGTTTATCATGAACAGGCAAAGGCGATTACGATACAAAAGACACGCCGGAAACCTCACAAAGGAATGATTTTAATTATAACGGCGGGTACTTCTGATATCCCTGTAGCTGAGGAAGCTAAAGTAACAGCAGAGATTATGGGCAATACGGTGAAGGTTTTGTATGATGTCGGTGTAGCCGGTATTCATCGGTTAATGAAAAGCCATGGAGAATTACTCAAGGCCAATGTAATTATCGTAGTGGCAGGAATGGAAGGGGCATTGGCAAGTGTAGTGGGAGGGCTGGTAGATTGTCCTGTTATTGGTGTGCCTACCAGTATCGGTTATGGGGCAAGTTTTCATGGGGTTGCACCACTCTTGTCTATGTTGAACAGCTGCGCATCCGGGGTTTCCGTCGTGAATATCGATAACGGTTTTGGAGCTGCTTATGTTGCCTCTTTGATTAATAGAACAAGGGAATGATGGTGCACCGCAGAGGACTCCAGAGATTATGAGAAAGCAGACGTATGTTGAGAAGTTGTTCCAAACCTGTTTCTGCATCCAAAACTCCTTGTGAATAACTGGTATTTCGAATGCTTATAGATGCTAAGTAAGAGGCTGTGATGGGCTTATGTATGAAATAAAAGATATACCGAAAATTTCTCCCAGAAAGTCTGATACCCACAAAGGCGACTACGGGCGAGTATTGGTGCTTGCAGGTTCAATTGGTATGACTGGCGCAGCATGCCTGTGCAGTACTGCCTCTCTGCGTGCCGGCGCCGGGATTGTTACCTTGGGTATTCCGGAAAGCCTTAATGGGATTGTAGCATCCCAGTTGACCTGCGTCATGACCCATCCCTTACCGGAAACGCAGGTAAAAACCTTATCCGACCTCGGCCGTCAGGATATCCTCGATTTCTCACAGCGATTCGATGTGATTGCTATTGGTCCCGGTCTATCCCAATATCTGGAGACAAAAAGATTGGTACTATGGCTATTACAGTCTTTAGATCTTCCCATTGTATTAGACGCCGATGGTATTAATGCCCTTGCTGATAACCCAAAGATATTAGATCAAATAAAGAGGCACATTATTCTTACCCCACATCCCGGAGAGATGGCACGTCTTGTTGGGATATCAACGAAAGAAGTTCAATCGAGGCGTCTGGAAATATCCCGGATGTTTGTTAAGGGCAGGCGGAATGTGACCCTGGTATTAAAAGGATATAGGACTATTGTTATGGATGAAGAACAATTTTATCTGAATGAGACAGGGAACCCTGGAATGGCAACTGCCGGAGTTGGGGATGTATTGACAGGTATAATTGCCGCCCTTTTAGGACAGCAATATACCCCTTTTAAGGCAGCCCAGTTAGGCGTATATTTGCACGGTCTGGCAGGTGATCTTGCGGCACAGGAGACGGGTCAGATTTCACTGATTGCTACCGATATTCTCGATAGTTTACCCAAGTCGTTTTTAGCCTGTGAAGAAGGCTTGTAAGGGGAATATGTGGGTATAAAAATATTCATTATCATTATGCTGGGATTGGCTCTTAACTCCCTCTGTATAGCAAATAATCTTTATTATGCCCCTCAAGGCACCATTCAGGGGCAATTGAAAGAGGGGATTCAGTATACGCAACGCTCTTTGGATATATGTATTCACGATTTTGCTGCAGTGGATATTGAGAAAGAATTGAATGCTGCAAGAGATAGGGGCGTTCAGGTACGTATTGTGATTTTAAAACATACCAGAAATGATTTACAGGACTTCCTGGCAAAGGCGTTGATAGATAAAAAATTCGATGTCAGGGTTCTGTATCTGCAATTGAGCGATAAACTTGTACAAGATTTTATTATATTTGATAATAGAATGCTGGCGATAGGTGTATATAATTGGCTTGCCTATCGGAATAGAATTATTTATAACGATGTGCTATTTTACTACGATCCTGATAAAATTCATGTTTATAAGAATACATTTTATCGGCTGTTTACTGAGGGGGAGGTTGCTCCTCTCTCAGCAACTCAAAATGAGAGGACGGCAAGAGACTATCCTTCTGTACCTGAAATTGATTCCCGAACTACCGATGAAAAACAGAGTATACCAGACAATATACCGAATGAAGAGACTGTGATTGCAGATAAGCCTGAAAGACCTGCAGAGATAACGGCTAAGGAATTTATTCATACCTCTTTTGAAGAGATGGATAAGAAATTTGGAAGGGAGAGCTCCCTTTCTCGTTCCGAAAGGAATGAATTGTGGAAGAAATACAAGGGGAAATATGTTCAATGGCGTGGAATTGTATCTTATAAAGGGATGGGAAGGGTAGACTGGAATCGCATTGGGATAAGTCATGACAATGATAAAGATGCAGAAGTGGAAGTCATATTCGATTGGAAGATGTTTGAAAAAGTTATGGATGTAAGAATAGGACGTACCATTATCTACACAGGCAAGCTGGTTTCCCGCCCTGGAATTAATGCTCCTTATCGGCTGGATGATGGAGATATAGAATAATGGTAAAGATCCATCACAGACATTCTGGTAAATTCCGAAGGAATCAGTAGGAAACCTATAGTGAATGATTGGGGGGATAAGATATGAAAAAGATTATAGCGATTGTGCGGGAAGAAAAATTTGCCGTAATAAAGGATGCCTTGTTAGATATTGGATATCCGGGGATGACGGTTACTGAGGTAAAAGGGCATGGCAGTCAGAAGGGCATTACCGAGCAATGGCGTGGCAGGACTTTTAAGACTGATTTTGTAAACAAAATACAGATGGAAATGGTGGTTCCGGATAAGGATGTTAAAGACATTATTAAATGTATCTTAAGGGAGGCCGCTACAGGCAGTATAGGGGATGGAAAAATTTTTATTAGCCCTATCGAAGATGCTATCCGTATCAGAACCGGTGAGAGGGGAGAAAAGGCCATTTAGCTAATCAAAAGGAATACAACGTACTCATAATGAATTCCATACATTACAACCCTGTTAAGCATGGCTATATTTGAAGTCCTCAAAGAGCTGACTTTATGGATCATTTCAGCGTGCCGTAAAGCAGGGGTTGTATTCACCAGATTAGGGATTAAAAAAGCCTTCAGTTATGGGTTATGAATGAGATTGATTTGGAATAAAATCGTATTTTGATAGATCGATTCGTTTAATTCACCGTTCAACGTTATATCCTTACCCCAACCTTTTTAAATTCCTTCTCACTATAAAGGATCACGTAGTCATTTAAACCTGTCTTTTTTTTGATAGCCTGGATTACAGCTTCGCATTCAGCGTCAGTATAACCGTGGATCATGGTAAAAACGTTATATTCCCAATCGGAATAGACAGGCCGTTCGTAGCAGTGCGTGACCTCTTCAAAACCAGCCATAATCTCGCCCACTTCATCAACCTGCTCTTTGGGCACCTTCCATACACACATGGCATTTGCATTAATGCCAATCTTACGATGGGCAATGGAAGCTGCAAGCCGTCTTACCTTGCCGGATTCCAAAAGTTTTTGAAGTCTTTGTATTACCTCTTCTTCTGACATCCCTAATGCCTGACCAATATCTTTGTATGGAGTCTTGGTGACGGGCAGACCTTCCTGGATATGTTTAATGAGCTTTACATCAATATCTTCTTTTTTGTTTGTCATAGTTTAAGTTAGCATGGATAATCCAGAAGAGACGACTCTTCGGGTCGCTACTTCCTTTTTATTCATGTTATCCTCTAATTAAGATTAATAAATTTTAAAGCGTACGCCGATTTTAAATTTCTTTGTTGTTGGTAAACTTCTGACTGTTAGTCCCGTCCGGCCCTCAATCTCTTTCAGGAGACAGTGGAGCTCCTCGTCGTCCCTGGCTGACATGGTAAACCACATATTGTAAGGTATATGGGTGTTTCTCCCTTTCCTGAGATAATTGTGAGATACGCCACTATATTCATTGATGATCACACTTACTTCTTCTATGCGGTCTTCCGGAACCGTCATTGCAGCGAGTGTTGCTTCCCTGCCCATAGCTTGTGTATTAATAATTGGAGCAAGCCGTCTTACATATCCCTTTTCAATCATGAACTTGACACGTTCAATAATAGTGTCTTCATCGATATCAAGTTCTTTGCTCAATGCCAGAAATGGTCTTGATACAAGAGGCAGGTTGGATTGTAAACGGTGAAGTATTTTCCTATCGGTATCGCAAAGTATCATATTCTTTTTTTATTTCCTCAATTCCTTGTTGTTCTATAAGCGTCCTGAATCGGAGCTCAGTTTTATTTGAAAGGATAATATCTGCACATACGTCTAAAGCCTTTAATGTGGTGGGTTCGTCTGCCTTAGGGAGTAACTCTATGGCAAATTTGGGATGTCTTCCGACTTTTCCACCGATCATTACCCGATACCCTTTTTCTTCTGCTTTTATTGAGCCTGTAGGGCATACTTTAGCGCAAAGGCCACAGTGTACACATGTTTCTTTGTCAATAGTAACTTGATTATTGGTTACCGTAACGGCATTTTCCCGGCAGGTCTCCACACATTTCATGCATTCAATACATTCTGAATGTGTATCTACGGAAACAGGCTCTATTGCGTGAACGCCGAAGTCCTTGATCTGTGGCATGGAACAGCTATTTGGGCATCCCGATACAGCGAGCTTCATCGTACGGTGGGGAAGAATTTGTCCATCAATCTTATCGATTAATTTTTCTGTAAAATGTAATTTCTCCAGCCTGTTTTGGAGTTTATTTGCTAAGATTCTGGAATCTATGATAAGAAATGGACAATTAACCTCTGCGCCCCGGCAAGGTTTCACCTGATAAAGAACAGGATTTCCATCTTTATCGAAATATTTGGTATACTTCCGGAGGATAGAGAGCTTTTCATTATCTATAGTTAAGGATTGTTTTGTAACAGCAGGCTGTGGATTCGGTTTACCCATAAATCCATCTTTTGCGGCGAGAACCTCCGCCTCGGTTACTAAATTTTTTCCGCGATTACGGGCAATAGCTTCAACCTTTTCACGGACCATCTTTTGTACAAAGGGAGGTACCTTTTCTAGTAGCATTGATGCAGACTTATCCCACTCCAAGAGTAATCTCCTTAAAATAAAATTGCCATAATAAAAAATTGAGGCAATTTTTAAATCAACAATTTATTTCATAAACTTACTGACTATATCTATAAATACTACAAACTCAAATATTATATTTGTAAAAAGGATGAATGTCAATTTGAAATTTTTAAGGGAAGGTTTTATTTTATATATTCCTAAATATTTTAAATCTTGACATTTAACGGTATGAATCTTATATTTTTAAATGTATTAAGAAATATAATTATCTACAATAAAGATTTTTCTCGTGGTGTCATTTTGAGACATGGATAGATAAACGAATGAGGCTTATTTTTGATACCAATAATTTATTACGGAGGTTATAAAATGGATGATCAGAAGTTCCATGAAAAATTGTTAAATTTGATTGAAGAAATTAAAAGATTTCCAGAGATAAAGCGTGAGAGTTTAGAGATGTTGACAGGTGAACTTGGTAAGAAGTATGAGGATCTCAAGCTTAGTTTAATAGTATTACAGGATTCACTCGATTCGTTGCGGCTGAACGTACAGTACCTGCTCTTTGATTTAGACATGACGAAAAAGGAGAATACGGTATTAAGAAAAAAACTGGAAGAACAGGGAAATAATAAGTAATTCCTCATAAATTCCTTAATTGAAGATAACATAATAATAAATGGAAAGTCTTATATTATCCAATATGCCCGTAGAAGCACAAAAGGTTATAGAACCTTTCTTCCAGGATATCTTATCGCATGGTAAAGAGAATATTATTTCGGTATATGTCATTGGAAGCGCTGTAACACGAGATTTCCATACAAAGTATTCTGATATTAATACGCTCATTGTCGTAAAAGAGATTAAGATTGCATTTTTCGATTTTATCTCGGCGTTAGGCAAGCGTTATGGTAAAAAGAAAATACGCGCCCCTTTCGTTATGACTTTAGATTACATCAACAGGTCATTACAGGAGTTTCCGTTAGAATTCCTGGAGATGAAATTGATACATCAACGGGTATACGGAGATGATGTCTTAAAAGATATAAAGATTGAAAAAGCCGATGTTCGGCTCGAATGTGAACGGGAATTGAAAGGCAGGTTGCAGAATCTCTGTCAGGGTTATATAAGAGCAATGGGCAATAAAACGGTCTTGACAGACTTGTTTGTAGGTTCAGCTTCTGGTTATTTTCCCGTCTTTCATGGGATACTCTTCCTGTATGACCATAAACCGCTCAAAGCGAAAAGCGACGTCCTTTGCGCTTTAGAAAAGTATCTTGACATCGATACAGGCATTTTCACAAAACTCCTGGAAATGAAGTCAAATAATATCTATCCTCCTGTTGAAACCCTGAAGGTGATTTTTGAAAATCTGTATCATACATTAGATACTATTGCGAGAAGGATAGATGAATTTAAAATTGATCGTGTATAAAAGGCGCCCTTACCTGTATCCGGGATTATTGATATTTTTCCTGTGTCTTTGTTCAATCGTACAGGCACAGGGATTACTTCCGGTTCCTCAGAGGTATGTGGAAGATAGGGCCGGTATCGTGAGCGATACGATAGAGAGAAACCTGAACGGCTATCTTCAGGAATTAGAACAGAAGACAGGCGCACAGCTCATTGTTCTTACGATTAATACAACAGGCGATATTCCCATCGAAACTTACGCAATAGAACTTGCAACAAAATGGAAACTGGGGCAGAAGGGAAAAGATAATGGAGCCCTTGTTGTTATAGCAAAGGATGACCGTGCTTACAGGATTGAAGTTGGATATGGACTTGAGGGCACATTGCCGGATAGCTTTTGTGGTACGGTTGGAAGGACATATTTTGTTCCTAATTTCCGGAAGGGAAACTACGGCGAAGGCATATACCAGGGTGTGGTTATTATAGTTCATAAGATTGCAGAAGAACATGGATTACGGATCACGGGAATGCCAAATATCGCTGAATTAAGAAAAAAGGCAAGGGGGCGTGAGAATCCGCTTTTTTCACTCGTATTTCTGCTCATTCTCTTACCATTTATTTTAAGTTATTTCTTTAACAGACGACAAAACTGGTGGGGCGGCCCTCCCATTATCTTTGGTGGCCGGGGAGGGTTTGGTTCAGGTGGATCTGGTGGGTTTGGAGGCTTTGGCAGTTTTGGCGGTGGTGGAGGTGGCTCATTCGGTGGTGGGGGGGCATCAGGACGTTGGTAATGGATGGTAATCGAGATTATAAAACAAGTTTTAACTTTGATTTGCTCAGACTTCTACTGTTTTTAGGTATTAGTAAGGAGAAAGGGCAAGCAGAAAGGAAACTATGAGAAAGATATTACCCGTTATCGCAATTCTGGTATTTTTAGGTGTTATCTCTGGTGTCTGGTATGTCAAGGGCTATAATAAGGTCGTTAACCTGCATGAGAATGTTAAAAATGCCTGGTCTCAAGTTGATACACAGCTTAAGAGACGATACGATCTTATCCCTAACCTCGTAGAGACAGTAAAAGGTTATGCTATCCATGAGAAAGAAATATTTGAGAATCTTGCTGAGGCAAGAAAAGGTTATTTTACTGCTCCGACAGTAGAAAAAAAAGCTGAGGCTGCAACACAGATTGAAGGATTTTTATCCCGCCTACTCGCATTTCGTGAAACATACCCTGATTTGAAGGCAAACGAATCATTTCTTAAGCTGCAGGATACCCTAGAAGGTAGTGAAAACCGCATTTCCGTAGAACGCAAGAGATACAATGATGCTGTTAGAGAATTTAATACTTATACAAAGAGCTTCTTCGGTCGCTTCTTTGCTGCCCGCCTTGGAGTAACTGAGGCAAAATATTTTGAAGTCGCCGAAGTTGAAAAAGAGGCGCCAAAGGTAAAATTTTAATCTCACGTCTTTCAGAAATCTTATATCTTAATATACTTGCAACACTCAATTTAAACTGATATTCGAGTATTTACACAAATACTTATGTTCAAATACTCATAATTGAGAAGTACATTGGCACTGGATTTGTAATTACTTAAAAATATTGTAATTCATAAATCATGATTTTTTGCTAAAAGCATTAAAATGTTTTTTGCAAGAAACCAGGAGGAGGTGTTCAATGATAGACATGGTACCAAGATATATTCTTTTTATGTTGGTACTTACCTTTATTTTTATGCAATTAACCACGCCTTCTTTTGCACAAGAGACTACCATTAATGCTATTCCTCTTCCCATAGGTTCAGGGGCAAGGGCCTTAGGGCAGGGAGGCGCTTTTATTGCTGTTGCCGATGATGCGACAGCCGCTTCATGGAATCCCGGTGCATTGACACAATTAGAAAGGCCGGAGCTTTCTGTCGTAGGCTCTTTTTTATCAACACATCAGGATTTTGATCCGGGGGATACTGGTTTCTCTTTAGGGGATGAAGACGTGTCCCGTGGTGATTTAAATTACTTCAGCATAGCTTATCCACTCAAAATCTTTGGGAAAAATCTGGTTGCTGCCTTAAGCTATCAGCAGAAATTTGATTTTCACATGAAAATAGATTTTGACCAAACACTTGTGAACCCGCTCGATCAATCAATTACGCAACAAGAAATCGATTTTGAATCAAAAGGCGGAGTAGGTGCATTGACTCCTGCTATCTCCATGCTTGTTCTACCGAAATTATCCATAGGTGTAGCTGTAAATTTCTATACCGATGAATTTTTCGGTAACTTTGCATGGAAGGAAAAAACACAAATAAGAGCAACAAGTCCGACATCCACAGATACAGTTGATGCTCATTTAACATTTAAAAACTTCCAGGCGGTTAATGTGACAACAGGCTTGCTCCTGGATATATGGGAAAAAGAGGATAAACGTCTTACCTTTGGCGCCGTTTACCATACCCCATATGAAGCGACGGTAGATCGCGTTACCGATAATGTATTTATTATTTCTTCAGAAAGATTTTCAGATCGCAGGAGGGAACCTTTTACGGTGGATTATCCTATGTCTGCCGGTGCCGGTTTTGGCTTCCGTTATAACGATGCCCTGTTATTCTCCATGGACATGACGTGGACTGACTGGTCAGAGTTTGAACAAAAGAACGAAGATACGGGAGAGAAGTCTCTTCCTCTGGGTGGTGTACCTACAGACAGGGAAATTGATGATACCTATGCTGTAAGGTTCGGTACTGAATATCTTATATTCAGACAAAAGGTAATTATTCCAATCCGCGGAGGGGCTTTTTATGACCCGCGCCCATCATTAGATGATCCCATTGACATATATGGCTTTGGTGTGGGAAGTGGTATTGCGTTTAAAAGATTGAGCATCGATGGTGCATATCAGTTCAGATGGGCTAATGATGCGGATGGTGAGGATTTTGGTTTGGCAGGTACTCATTTCGATATTACAGAGCACCTCTTCCTGGCTTCCATTATTGTTTATTTTTAATGAAAATGGCATGGGTTATGAACCCGGTTTTCTTGTAAATAAATTTCAGGAGGGAGAAACTAACCATGAGAAACAAATATTTTTGTTTTTTATCAATGATAGTTTTATTTTTATTAGATGGCATAAACCTGAATATCTATGGTAATTCAATTATCAAAAATGTACAGCCAATAGCTAATGCTATGGTAGGTAAATTAGTAAAGGTCAATGAGACTGTAACACTTAATGGCATTGGAAGTACTGATGGGGATGGTGATTTTCTCATGTATACCTGGACACTTTCTTCTATTCCTGAGGGAAGTCTATCGGAAATAACAAATCCAAAGGCTGCAATAACTACCTTTATTCCGGATAAAGCAGGGACTTATGAAGTAACTTTGGTGGTAAACGATGGCCATGTGAATAGTGGCCCTAGTATAATTAAGATAAAAGTAGTAACTCCACAGGAGGAAGTGATACTCCTCGTAAAGAGTCTCCAAAGTCAAATTGCAACATTTAATCCGGAAGTATTTAAGTTCCCCACCATGCAGAAAGAATTTTTAAATGAATTCGATATCATAATAAAGAATATTGAAATAGGTGAGTATAAGAATGCCTTAAATAAGTTAGAAAATGACATCTTCCCTAAAATAGATGGTTGTAACACATCTGGGTTACCAGACGAGAATGATTGGATTATTAATTGTGAGGTACAGAGATCAGTATACGAATCTACTGAAGAACTAGATGATAAAATTTTATACATAGTGATACCGAAAACTATTACAGGGTATGTACGTGCATTTGAAACAAACAGAGGTATTTATAAGGCAAAAGTTACTATAATTTCTGGGCCACAGAAGGGCCGCGTTGTTGAGACAAACGACAAAGGTATATATGAACTAACGTTATTACCTAACGGTAAATATGAACTCAAGGCAACAGCTTCTGCTCGCAATCCAGACGACACGACCGTAACGATAACGCAATATTCTAATAGATATATAATTAAAGATTTTTCTTTAGCAAAAAGGTAACTGAGTCCTAGC
>SULG01000038.1 GCA_005524015.1 Candidatus Jettenia ecosi | reverse complement strand
TTATGTGTTCCATGATTTTTTGACTTATCTTTTTATAGTCGGCGCCTGTTTGATTGAGATCCAGAGGTCTTCCAAAAGTTATCTTCAGCTTTGCCGGTCTTGGAATAATGGCACCTTTAGAAAAAAGTTTATCTGTGCCCTCAATCAGTGTTGGTACAACCTTCCTTTTACTTAAAACAGCTATCATGGCTATACCGTTTTTGAACGAAATATCATGAGCCCCCCTGTTCCTTCTTCCCTCCGGGAAAATAACAACTTTTTTTCCACAAGCAAGCTTATGTATTGCTGTTTTTATTGAAGATGCTGTTGGATTTTGTCTATTTACAGGGAAGGCATAATACCGAATGATGTATCTTAGTACCGGGATATCAAACAGTTCCTGTTTTGCCATAAAAGTACACCCCCGGGGAATTATCGTTGCCAGAAGAGGAGGGTCAATATAACTGAGATGATTAGAAGCAATAAGAATACCTTCTTTGCTGGAAAGGTTCTCGATCCCCTTTACCTCTAATCTGCAAAATATTTTGAAAAAAGGATAAAAGAAGCAGTAAGGAATCAGCCTGTATACTATCAATTTACACGTTTCTTTTATCGGAATAATCATATCAAGTGAATTATCATTTTACACTATTTCTTGCCTTTCCACAGATTTGAATAAAATCTTCCTATAAATCTATCAACGAGGTTAACCTGAAAACCTGCTCTTTTCATTGCCTTTTCTACTACAGCAAAGAGAAGTACAAAAGGTAACATTTGCGTAGCGATGGTGATCTTTGAAAAACCACAGCCAAGTTTACGGATGGATGCAAAATTATGAGGAATAAATGGTGGTAAAATGACATATTCTGCCAGAAAGATAAGAGTTGCAGGAAGCGCTGTAAATGCGGTCAAAATTTGAAAGAGAACGTCTGTTTTTTTGTTTTCTCCTATCCTGTCTCTTACATAATTTTTTGCCGAATATGTGTTCTGATTATTTGAGGTTACTCCTTCTATAAACCATTTGATATGAGCATAGGAAATAATATATGCTGTTATGCTGGTAATATCTGTTATGGGTTTAAAATGACTACCATGTTCGCTATAGATTGTTTTAACCTTCACAAATCTGATATGTATTCCCATATCCCCTGCTTTTATAAGCAATTCCGTCTCGGTAACATACCTTTCTGTCATTAATCGCAATCTTTGTATAATTGATAACGGGTATAACCTGAAACCACACTGTGTATCTTCCAAAAATTGGTTAGCAACGAGGGAGATATAAAATCGGGCTATACACATGGAATTATATCGCGCCCTTGGTATTTTTTCCTTCTCATGCATCCTTGAGCCTACAATGATATCATCAGGATGGCTGGTATATATCGCAAGAAACTGTGGTATATCTTCAGGATCATGTTGCCCATCCGCATCCATAGATATTACCGAACGATATCCTTCTTCAATGGCCTTCTGAAAAAGCAATTTTAAGGCATTCCCTTTTCCTTTGTTCTTTTCTATAACCAGAACTTCTGCCCCTGCTTTAGATGCAGCACTTGCTGTATCATCGGTAGAACCATCATCAGCAACAATAACCCGGGAAATATATTTCAATGAGCCACGAACTACATCCTTTATGGTGGCAGATGCATTGTATGCAGGAATTACAACACAGATATCAGAAGTCAATTGCTATCCCTTCCTCACTACATATATCTGCCGCTGCCTTGACGCCTGAATAGGCAGCAGCGAGCACTCCTCCACCCATATCTCCCCAGTGACCCGCAATATAAAGATTTTTTATTCCATGCCTCTTAACTCCTCTGAATCCCGGTATCTGTCTCCATCCAAATGCCGAACCATTGAGATTACCCGAATATCGCTGAAAGGTTTGCGGCGTTGCTGAATCAAGAACTATTGTCCTATCCCGTATACCAGGTATAATATTTTCTGCTTTTTTCATAATTATTTCAGTACATTTTGCTTTATCAATTTTTTCATATGATGTTTCAACAATTTCATGGAATACTACCGTATGGCATGAATCAGGAGCGCGGGATTTATCCTCAATGCTGGCTACGGTGATGCCAGCAGTAGAGCTATCTTCTTTAAAGGCCCTGCCGGGTATAAAACAATCTTCGATATTATAGGAAGAGAAATAACCAATGCTGGAATGTTTCTCAATACTTCCGCTAATACCTGCATATACCATGAAAAATGATGTTGAAATACCTATATTCCTCTGCATATCTTCCGCAATGGAGGTATATTCACCACCCAGAAGATTACGAAAGGTATTTTGAAAATCTGCATTTGATATAATAAACCTCGCAGTGTATTCGTCACCATTATCACAGGTAATTCCAAGACAACGACCATCCTCATGGAAAAGAATCTTCTTTGCGCCGTTACTGAAAATTACCCTGCCTCCGGCTTTCTTTATTCCTTCAACAAATGCATCCGCAAGGCGCTGAGAACCTCCTGCCACCCTATATGCGCCTAATTTGAAGTAACTCATGATTATATTGATCATTGAAAGGGTGGAAACCATGGAGGGGGGAAGCCCTATAAAGGAACATCTGTCGGATAAAACTGATTTAAGCCTGTAATCAGTAATACACTCATCCAGCAGCCTGCCATAGGGAATATGGCTGAATTTTACTATCTCCGGGATTATTTTCTGCAATTCAAGCTTGCCGGCAACCATCATAGGTATTGCCGATTGCATCCCACAGTAGATCCTATCTAATAATCCAAAAAATTTTTTGATTGCCTCACGCTCGGAAGGAAATAATGCTGCAAGTCTCTCCCTGTAGGCATGAATATCTGAATCAACAGGAACTTCAATGTCTGGAAAGATACTCATCCTTATGGGGTCCACTTGTATAAGATTTATACTCTTATGAACCTGAAGAAGCTCCATTACCCTGAATATTAATCCACCAGGAGCAACGCCTGATATACAGTCTAAGGAAGAATCAAAAATAAAACCTCTCCTCCTGAAGGATGCGAGGTATCCCCCCGGTGTCTTATTTTTTTCCACCAGGAGTGTTTTGAATCCCTTTGCGCTGAGAATCCCTGCGCTTATCAGTCCACCAATGCCGCTCCCAATAATTATTACATCAAAATCCTTCATGTTGAAATCTGCTTTTATTCAGATAGATAACAGACGGTAATACGATTAATGCAGTACAGGCACAGGCAATTGCACCAATAGTGAGGACAGGCCCTATCGAAGCAATACCAGTAAACTTTGCCGTCATGAGACTTCCACAACCGGCAATGGTCGTTGCTGCACACATCATCACATTCTTACCACTAATCCGAAGAGCATTACCAATATCCATCTTTTCTTCCCCAATATATGCTTGCATTACATGTATACCGTAATCCACACCAAAACCAAAAATTAAAGCTATAGTCCCGATGTTTATGAAATTAAAAGGGATATTCATGTAACCCATACTGCCCATCGTCAATACAAACCCCAGTATTACCGGCAGTAAAACGAGCGCAACATACCATACTTTTCTGAAATACCAATAAATAATGACAAGATCGGAGAAAATAGTCAATGCAGTTGCCAGCACACTGCCCCAGATGATGGGTGATTTTATCTCTCCAACAAGGATAGGTTTTCCGACCAATATCCAGTTTGCCCCTTTTGATTGAACATACTCCTGAAACACATCGAGTGTTTGTTTATCCCATCCTCTTTTTGTTGGATAAAGATACGCAGCGATAGATGAATCATCCTTGTTGTAAAAACGGCTGATCATCGGGGCAGGGATAGTTTCAATTTCTTTTAACCCTATAAATTCAGTGTTGTTTAAGGCATCCAGGATTCCCGTGAGGTATTTGTGAAGATAACTTTTGTCATAATCAAAATTATTTTTTTCAAGGACGTTTGTCACGGTTTTTTCTATTGAATCTAAGGAAAACACGCTCTTCATAAACTCTTTTCGTTTATCTATTCTTATCGATTGAACAGAAGAAGCCGGCATGAGCATACCTAATGAATGATAATCTTCAATGAGACCTTCCTTCTTCCATTGCGGAAGAACTTTCTCCAGAATATCAAAGTCAGCAGTAAGCGCATTGTTATCTTTATTTTTAATCACGATCGTAAGAGGTTCCCCTTTTTTTCCTATTTTTCCGCTTATTTTCTTCCCCAGGGCAATAGCAGAGCTATCCTTCGGTGCAAGGTTGTCAGGATTGTTATCAAAACGTAATTGAGATATGCCCAGTCCTGCAACAATAACAAGTACAATGCCTGTAAGAACGATATATCGGTGCTTTTTCTCGATAAGACTGGCAAGATTATCGAATCCGTAAGGCGCCTTTTTCCCGGGTTTTTCAAACTGGATATTTTGTAATCCATATTTGCTTATCCATACAAGCAGAGAATTCATCAGGAGAAGTGTGGTTATCAGACATAAAATAACGCCTATTCCGGAAACAATCCCAAGCTCATACAACCCCTTAAACTTCGTTACAATAATACTAAAAAAAGATAAAGAAGTTGTGAGTCCCGATAGAATAATTGCCGACCCTGTCTTTGCAATGGCTATTTCCAGCGCCTGCAGCGGATCATTATATTTTCTTAACTCATCACTGTATCTTTTTACTGTGTGCATCGAATAGTCCACATAAAGACCTGCCATCACTGCGATGATAACAACGCTTGTAACAATATTAATATTTCCAAAAAGGAGATATGCAAAGGATACTGTCATGGTAAGAGACGTTAACAGAACAAACCCAAATACCAAAAGTATCTTTACCCTTACCCGGTAAGCCAGCCATATAAGCAATGCAATTAAAAAAACAGACACGGCAGAAGAGCTTATTATATCATGCTTAATAATCTCCCGGACATTCTCTGATAAAAGGTATCCTCCCGTAAATCCCACACTGACATTCGTTGGGTTACCATTTCCCTTCATTGCCAGAGCAGCAATGGAATCCAATTCCTTTTTCAGATTTTTTACAAATGCCATATCCTTGCTTTTGCCTTTCGGTTTAGCAAAAATAAGTGCGGTAGAATAGTCCGGCGTAAAATAATAACCCATACTAAGATCAAGTTCGTTCTTGTTCGACCGTACGAAACTGTTCCTGATGCTATCAGCTATATTCAGAGGATCTTTTGCGATAAGTTCATAGTCAAAAGGCGAACTAAAAGGCGAGAGAAGTCTTTGCCGGTTGTATCTGATTTGGCGTTCAATGCCAACGGGTGTTAATTTTTCTGTAAGATGTTTCAAGCCATTTTCATCGAGGAATAAGGGGAAATGTTTGAGAAAAAAATCACTTTGAGATTTTAGTGGACTATAATCAACATATTCTATGAGAGGGGACGCTATAAGCCTTTTTGCCAGATCCTCAATAAGATCAATCTGTTCATCTATCCTGTTACCATCTGCCTCTATTACTATCACTACGTTGTCTACAGTTCCATATTTCTCCATGACATCTTTAAATTGGGCAACGGCCTTATTTTTCGCAGGAAGCACATCGATGATATCCGATCTGATCTCCATGTTAAAAATGGTAATGAGAGAGATTATGGTAAGCAGAGAAAAGATAATGACGATATGCTTATGATATAAGAAGATACCATAAGCAACTCTTTTTAAAAATTGTTCCATATGCATGGTCATCTTTATCTTGAGGTCATGAAACCTTGTTTTCTATCTGTTTCACAGCAATAATTGTTTTACTGGTTCCTGGCAAAAGGAATTTGCCTCTGCTCATTACAAAAAGAACCTGAGAAAAATAACCTGAAATGAGAGATATAACCCTCTCAAATCGCTTTGGTGGAAGTGTTGGACTACCGGGCATTACTTGAATGAATGAGAATCCTGCTTTTTTCAGTAATACGGTGATTGTCATGGGCGAAAAATCATAGAGATGATATGGCGCATCATAAAGATTATTATCTATGGTAAAAACAGAAAGAAACCGGACTATTGGCGTTGTATGAGGAACCCTTATAACGATAACACCTCCTGGTTTTAGCATCTTAAAAATCTTCTTTGCTGTAGAAAGTGGATCGGGAAGATGCTCAAGGACATAAAACGCTGTTACAACATCAAAAAAATTATAAGGAAATGAACTATCGTCAACCGATGTCTCAATGACATTCAGTCCCTTTTTTTTAGCATAATATAAAGTCCCTGAGGATGGATCAACTCCCTGTGCAAACCATCCACAACCCTGCATTATCTCAATGAAGTGTCCATAACCACACCCAACATCAAGGATTTTCCCTTTCTCCGGAAATATCTTATTTAAAAGCAATGAAACTTCCTTGAAATTTTTCTCCATAAGTCTTGCCCATACATCCTCGTCCTTTCCTTCCCTTTGGTGATAGTCTGCATAGAGCTTTATTAACGTCTGTTGATCCGGCCTTGACTTGAGATACACAAGCCCGCAATTTTTGCATTTTACCATCCGGTATCCATTCTGAACTGCAATCAGGGACGTATTATCAACACCGCAAATATTGCAATTTACCTGTTGTATACTATTCATTACCTCAAAATCTCAAAAAGAGAGGCTTATCCCGGCCTCAGAAACGACTTCACCCCCAACAGACGCACCAGCCTCAAAGATATAAAGTGGCGAAAGCTTATCAATCAGAGATGAAGTGATAATAAGCTGGTCTCCAGGCACAACAGGTTTTCTGAATTTGGCGTCTTTTACCCTGCATAAATAGGCCATTTTTGATTTTTTACTGCCAATTATTAAACCGGATGCCTGTGCCATTGCTTCGAGAATGAGAGAACCTGGCATTACAGGATTATTCTTAAAGTGCCCCTGAAGAAATTCGTCATTATTACTAACGTTTTTCAGACATACAATTCGTTTCTCTTCTTCAAATTCAACTATTTTATCGATCAGAATGAAAGGATAAGAGTGAGGGAGTATTTCTGAGGGAAATGGATACAAATCGCTCATCTGTTTTCTTCTATATACCTTGCTATTGAGCCGACTGATGTAAAGATATTTTCAGAAGTTTCTCTGTCCATTATCTCAACGCCAAATTCCTTTTTAATAACAATAATCATTTCCAATACATCTATAGAATCAAGACCCAGACTATTAGGGCCAAAAAGTGGTGTATCATCTTTTATTTTATCTACTCCAACCTTGAGCTTCAATCTTGTCACCAGTAACTCCTTAAGCCTTTGAATAGTATCGTACATATTCCGTATACGCCTCCACTGATACTAATAGTTTTAACCCTATAATTTACATCCTTACGTTAACTTATCAGTCATTTTACAAGGTATAGATAACTTTATGAGAATTATAGTATATCCTCGTTTCCTGGTTAGGGATTTCATTATCCGTAGGGCAAACCTTTACAGGCTGTCCGAGAATTCAATCGACCCACAAATGCCATACTAAATATTGTTATCATGCTAATATTTTGTCAACATAGAGTATGGGATTTGTCGTGTGAAAGCATTCTCGGACAGCCTGTTTAGGTTTGCATCCCCTCGTGCATGGTCAGACGGAGGGAGCAAGGTAAAGCCTTGCCCTACAAACTCCTGTTTTTTCGTGAAAAGCAATCATAATGGGAGAACAATAATCAGGAGTGTTTCTGTTTAAGTTGTCTATAGAATCCCATATCGTTTTCATTATCAATCAATTACTTCACTTCTCAGAATATTCTTTTGTGCAAATAAATTCCATAGTGGTCCTCTCCTCCCCATACTTCTTAATTTAGTTAGCATGCTGGTATTACATCTTAAATCAAGATTAGGAACAATCCAGTTATGATATTGCACCGCATATTCAGAAACTTTGTGAAATAATGTCTCCTCGCTCATGTTTGGTGTTATATAGAATATTGGTTCCAGTAAATTCTCATCTTTCTCAATAATACAATCTTCTATAGCCTTGTGGTAAATAAGGGTATTTGGATATATTCTAATTCCCAGTAATGCAATAATTGCCGTTGGTTTATTCTTTTTAAAAAAAGTGAATGTCTCTGTTAAGGTTGAATCATCTTCCTCCGGACCGCCAATTATAACATAATGGGCAGCAGGCAAGTCAATGTTTTTACAATATTCAGTCGCATGTGCTACATCATCGAGAGTAAAAGATTTACCCAATCCTTTCAGTGTTTTCTCAGAGCCTGCATCTGTTCCGAATTCAATTCCCTTACAGCCTGCCATTTTCATTAATTTAGCAAGTTCCGGGGTCATTCCTTTGGGAGTTGCAAAGCATGTCCAGTTAATGTTCAGACAGTTTTTTATTATCTCTTCACATACTGCACCGGCATGTTCTTCCGGGAAGTTAAATATATCATCAACAAAAAACACATAATCAATATCATAGTTAGCTTTCATTTCCTTTAACTCTGCTACGATAGGACCCGGTTCTCTCAATCTTAGTTTATTGCCTTCGATGTTTGGATAGGTACAGTAGGTACATCTGAATGGACATCCCCTTTTTGACTGTATGTTGGCCATACCGCCTAGTTCGAGATATCTTTTATTATCGAAAAGTGTCCGGTCAGGTGTATTCTGAATACAATCACTGCACAGGTTATTTTGTTTAAATATCCCATCGCTGATATAACAGAGATTTGGTATATGGTATATGTCGCTGCCATTTTCAATCCCTTCTGCAATCAGCGATACAGCAGTTTCCCCTTCCCCTACAATGCCAATATCCAGGTGTAAATACCTCAAAACCTCTTCCGGAAAGATAGAAAAACCTGAACCTCCAACTATGATAGGAACAGATGTATTCTTCTTTATAAAAGTAACTATATCCCGAACCCCTGGCAGGTAAAAAATACTTTTCTTATAGGTAAGATTATCAATGTTCCTGATAGATAAGCCAATAATATCCGGTAAAAAGCCTTTCAGGATATCTCCAACCGCACGATAAGCGTCTTCAACAAAGCACAGATCAAGGACATAAACCGTATGCCCTTTGTTTTTCAGAGCCTTTGCAATATATGCAACGCCTAATGGCGTCACCGGATACGGATCTGTTTCATCGTTGACAGATATGAGCAAAATTTTCATTCGATTCCTTTTTACAACTCCAGCATTTTGGGTCAGAGGCCAAATAATTGCCTGTTATTTGATATGCATTTCCTCTGCAGCCGTAACAACTGGTATTATGTTCACACGTTTTACAATAACCATCTATCTTTTCATAGATATCTCTGAGATTCGTTATTACCTCACTATTTTTAAGGATCTCTTTGAGTGATTTTTCTCTGATATTTCCAATTGGCATATCAACTCCTGTGCAAGCCTGAATATAGCCCTGAGAATTGATAAGACAACTATAAAGATGCCGTTTACATGAAAAGGCTGCAATTTTTGGATGTGATTTCCATGGAATACCAAAGGTAGTATCTATCATCTCTAAACGCTCAAAGACATCCTTGATTTCAGACGGGGAGACCGATAGTTCGCTGTTTTCCTTTGCGCGCCCCTGATAGGTTAACACCTCAAAGTAAGGAATAATTCCTCTCTCGCGTGCCCATATCCACATGGATGGAATCTCTTCTATGTTTTGTTTGCAGATAATAGTTTGTATACCCAATGATATCTCTTTTTGGGGATAGCCTGTCGCCATCAAAATGGTTATTCCTTTCTGTATATGCTTACATGTTCCTTTCATATCTGCAAGCATATCCTGAACCTCTGGCTTGAAGCTGTTACGCTTTATAACAACAGAGACCTTATTTTTAAAGAGAATCCCCGCTATTTCCTCATCGATAAGTACGCCATTGGTAAAGAGTATTTGTTGTAGCCCCAGGGAATTTATATAATCAACTATCTCCTCTAAGCCCTTATAGAGTAAAGGCTCTCCTCCACCTAAGAGAACGATCTTTTTTGCTCCTAAATTTTTCGCCTGAAATACAACTGACTTTAATTCACCGATACTCAATTCATCCTTAGCCGGTTCTCCCGCACTGGAGTAACAATAAAGACATCTGAGATTACATTTTTTCGTAAACTCAAGTTCTATAGAAAGCAGTCCTTTTTTCGCAAGACATTCCGTAATTTCTTCATCAGTAAAACTCAGTTCATTGATGGTATCTGTGGTATTACTCATACAATTTAATTCTCCTGTCCTTAAATATAATTGCTTTCCGGCTCCCACCTTCAAAAAGTCTCTTCTCTATCTCCTCTGGTGACTCGATCTCTATCTCCGGCGTTACCTTTGCCCGTGCACGGAGAGAATCGAGTAAAAATGATTTGAAACTCTTATCGTTTCTGTAAGCGCCCACTCTTAAGATTATGTGGTCTGTCTGGTCATTCCCTGTGTATACCTCTATTTGGTAGTTTATGATATCTTTTATACCGAGGATAGTATTTTCAATTGTCTTGGGATACAGCGTAACTCCCGCAACTTTCAATCTCTGGTGTTTGCGTCCTAAAATGGGACCAATGCGGACTGAATTTCTTCCACAAAGACAAGGGCTTGATATTTTAAACGTAATATCTCCCGTTTTGTATCTTATCAACGGCATACCCTGAAGCTGAAGAGGGGTTATTACCAATTCCCCTATCTCATTGTCTTTTAGCGGTTTCCCATGATTATCAACAATCTCCACAATAACAAGGTCTGGATGACTGTGGAGTCCCTGGTGAAATTCACATTCGCAAAACGATACCTGTCCCTCGGTAATACCATACGTTGAGTAGCATCTCTCATCAAATGCATTCTCAATCAAACAGCCAAGCGTATTGGCGCTAAAATCTCCATTTCTGATACTATCACCAATGAGGACTATTTTCTCTATACCAAATTTTTTGATATCTAATTCGTTCTCATGTGCACGACATATCAGGTAAAACAGAAATGATGGTACAGCAACAATTCCATTAGGTTTTAGTTTTTTTATCAGATCAAAGTGTCTGACGATACTTTGTGGCCCTATTCTGACAACAGATGCGCCAAGTCTTATCAACCCTCTGTAGTATGCGATGCCGGCAATAAAAAGATTATCACAGGTAACGGCTATATGAAATAAATCCTCTTTCCCTGCCCCTGTATAACCGAAGCTCCTTTCTTCATTATAGGTAAGACGTTCTATATCATTGCCTGTAAGAGCTATAAAAACAGGCTCTCCTGTTGTACCCGTAGTCGAAACAATTTCTGCAATAGACTCTCTTTTCACCGATAAAAATGCCCAGTTATCCTTCGAAATATCCAGTTTGTTGGTATATGGTAATGTATCGAGAAATTCTATCGTTTTCATATCAGCCGGCGATATACCATGCCTGTCGAAAACCCTTCTGTAGTAAACAGACATTTCATAGGCATAACGAATCGTATCGGATAACAACTCATCCTGTATCTTCTTTATCGCACCCACGGAGAGCTTATCTATACCATGAAAAGCCTTCATATACTCCCATCCATTACACGGTGGTATACCTTTACTCCGCGCTCCATAGCGCTTTTTCTGTCTTCAAGAAAGAAAAACTCAGCCGTATACACAGGGGCTTTTATGGTTTCTGAACAAGAAGTCTGTGATCGGTCTGTTGTTATTCCCCCTGCAATTGCCATTTTTGTATATCGTCCAATAATACAGTCCGTTGCATACTCGATAACATCTTTCGATGAGCGCTGAATAGGAAGGGTGATGCTTTCCCCCCGTATATCAAAAGCTATGGTTGCTTGTGCTGTAAGCGCATTGGGAGATGTAAACGGGAAAAGGAGTGGACTTGCGCCCAGAATACCTTCAGATAGAATATTGTTAAAATATTCACTCTTAATGTCTTCTATTGCATTGTCTACCCCTACGTAAAGACCAATATCCTCCTTCCCCACCGGAGAAGTCATCCCGGCGTCATACAAAACCAATCCAACAGCGATAACTACCAATTTCTCCAGATCATGAACAAATCGCATGTGCCTGATCTGTTCATTCATGTGAGAGATACCCTTATCCAGGTCACAACTAACCAGCTTACTCAAACCGGTAATAACAGGTGTCATAATTCACCAAATACGAGAGCAGAATTTTGTCCACCAAATCCGGCAGAGAGAGACAAAGCAACCTTCACCCGGTGTTTTCTTGCAACGTTTGGAACATAGTCAAGATCACATGCAGGATCACGTTCCTGAAAATTAATCGTAGGAGGTATAGTCCCGGTATTCATAGAGAGCAGGCAGCAAATTGCTTCAATAACACCTGCGGCGCCAAAGGAATGCCCCAGCATGGATTTCGTAGAGCTTATGGGTATATCGTATGCGGCATTTCCGAGCGCCTTTTTTATTGCCTTTGTCTCCATAAGATCGTTGTAAACAGTTCCCGTGCCATGGGCATTAATATAGTCAATCTCATCAGGTTTGAGATTGGCTTGTAATAATGCTTGAGTAATAGCATGAGCAAGCCCCCGGCCTTCCTTGTGAGGACCGGTCATATGATGAGCATCAGCCCGTGAAGCATATCCCAGAAAGCTGCCGTATATTTTTGCCTTTCTTTGGACAGCACACCGTTCAGATTCAAGCACAACAAAGGCTGCGCCCTCGCCAAACGCAAGTCCGCTCCTGTTTTTATCAAAGGGTCTGACCTTTTCTTCTGTGATAGCCTGAAAGGCATGAAATCCGGTAATAGCAAAATCGCTGAGCACATCAACACCACCTGCAATCATACAATCTGCCTTTCCGGCAAGTATCTTCCTTGCTGCCACTCCAATGGCATCGGTCCCGGAAGCACAGGCAGTAGAGACGGTAA
Source organism: Candidatus Jettenia ecosi (assembly GCA_005524015.1). Taxonomy (GTDB): domain Bacteria; phylum Planctomycetota; class Brocadiia; order Brocadiales; family Brocadiaceae; genus Jettenia; species Jettenia ecosi. Next base: position 16,467 of record SULG01000038.1, on the reverse strand, counting down.
TACCCGGCCCGTTTACCTTATATTTGGATACAAGATGTGAGGTAATGTAAGAAAGCGATTCCTTCTCAAGACAATATCCCCTATGATATGTTTTCTGTTCCATCAATCTCTTTTCTTTGCATAGTACATTTCCCAGCACAGTCCCAAGAGATAATCCTGTGGTTTGATCTCCTTGCAAATGTGCATCGTCCCGCGCCATAGTAAATGCTTTTTCTACAAGAAACTGAAGTTTATCCTCCGGATTGACAGGGTTTGGAAAATCAGACAGATCAATACTTGCCATTAACCATTCTTTGTCATGCTTGAGCATGGGAGGTTTCATTTTTTTTATGACATCTTCTCCGGAACAGAGCGCATTCCAGAATTCATCCATGCCCTGAAAAGGCTTTATGGGCGTAATCATACCGATACCTGTTACACATACCCTTTCTCTCATGGCTTATCAAGTCTCCATACGGATGCGTTCAGCATAACAGCGTAAATATGGTAACCAATTTTTTTAAAAAGGTTCAGAGAATCTTCCGCATTATAAAATCCCTGCCATCCTTCACAAACACTTTCTGAAAAATCATGACATAAAATACCTGCTCTTATCCAGGTATCTTTTACATATTTCTTCTCACGGTCAGGATAACTATGGGTCATAATTCCAAGCGTTCCTCCCTGTTTCAATATCCTGAATAAATCACGGTAAACATATTCCCGCCATTCTGAAGGTATATACGGGTCAGCACAGGTAAAAAGCACACTATCAATAGTGTTATCATCAAAAGGCAGGGGCGTACCAAAACCGTTCCATAATTCAGATTTAATCCATTTGACAGCGTGAGCATCCGGTAATCTGCCTGCTGCCTGCCGGTAGAAATTATCGGTAAAATCTAATGCCATTAATCTTACTTCAGGTAATCGTTCCTGTATCTGGACAAGACCAAAGCCTGGTCCGTAACAAAGATCGAGGATATTACCTGTATCTCTTTTCTCAAACATCAATAATTTTAAAAGGATAGAACGAATAAAACTGAATTCTGCATTCCCCAGAAACCTTTCCCATGCAGATGTTGATTCATTGTCAAAACGAAAACGTGGCGCAGCGCCTCTGAAAAAATCACCGGCATAACCTATACATTCTTCAAAAAAATCAACCATTCCTCTCAATAAGGTCTCTACAACTTTATATTCTTCATTTTCCAAACATATCTTTACATTTCTGCCACGATTCCATTGATACGCATTATCTTTATAAACTAAATACTCACATTCATACAGCAGATCGATAAGCACTTTTACCATCCGGATTCTCGTTTCATCCTGAAGCCGGTATCCTAATTCGAGCTGAAGTGTTTCAATAACTTCATCGATAACAAATCTTTGCATAGATGCGAGAAGCTGTAATATGCCCTCGTCATGAATAAATCTTAAAAGCCGTTTTGTAAGAAGCTTTTGTAAAGAGAATTGGTTTAATAACGATCTTATATCTGGCGAATTTTGGTTCATAAATTTGACCTGTTGCATCGTCAACATAATTTGTAACAGTATGAGGATGTCCAAAAAGGTAGAGATTGTCATTGCGAGGGTCTTTTCCGAAGCAATCTCCTGGATACTTCAGAAGGGATTGCTTCGGGGAAAAACACCCCTCGCAATGACAGATACTATACAATCTATTATTAATAATTAAGTTGATAATATACTATACCCTTACTACAAAGCAGATCAACACATGCTGAATTGTTCATGGATATTTCGATAAAATTACCGTAGATGCGACACCCTCTCTCTCTGTAACGCATATCATGATATTTCTGATTTCGTCAGGAAGTTTTTCCCTCTTGCTGATAATGGATGATGGCGCTATGCCATACTTTATTATCAAGGCAGATACGATGATATCCCACATGGTAGTAACAGAAAATGCGCTCCCTGTAAGAGAAGCTATAGACCCTACCGGTATATTTCCAGTATTTAAACACCGCCCTATCATATCAGAAAGAGACGGCTCTGCCATAACAAGATCAATATCACTGGTCTTTAGATTAGCCATTTCTAAAGATTTTTCCATTGTCGTATGGAATGCCAATGAAAGATCTGAAGGGTTACTCCGTGAAGCGATTCCTGATAAATAACAGTAAGGAAATACACCTTTCATCGTATGTTCGTTTTCCAGGAACAGAGCCCCTGCACCTTCTGACAATGGGGATAACCCTAATCTCGAATAGCAGGAAAATGATAGTTCATTCAATTCATCTGCCGAAACAATGATTGATTTATCAATCGCTCCGGCACGTATCATTTGGGCGGCACGTAGTATTGCCTTTGTTGCAATTGTTTTACCACCAATAAGGGTATGAACAGGACCGTGGACTCCAAAACATATGGATGTATTTCCTGCGGAGGCATTTAATATCGAATCACAAAAGAATATAGGACTTACAGACTCAACGCCCTCAGTTATCAGTAACCTGTGGTATGATTGTGTATAGTTGAGCGCCCCATGTGTCAGGCTAACAATTATTCCGAGATTTTCTAAACTTGATGAATCAGGATTTGCATCATCTATGGCGAGTTTTACCGCCAGCATAGTATATCTCGATATATCCGCAGTACGCCGAAATCTCTTATCGGGGATATATTCATCAAAATTAATATCGCCAATCTCTCCACCATAACACTCAGAAAAAGCAGGTAGCTTCGTTATTTTTCTGATACCGGAAAAACCATTGAGTATGGCATCCCAGAATTGTTTCTTTCCCATGCCAATAGGTGTTAATGGACCTATACCTGTTAAAACTAACCTTCCCACGGATATTCCCGAAATAGTATGGCGGCATTTGACCCCCAAAACCCAAAAGAGTTGGAAAGAACGGTTTTAACATCGTCCTCAACCGCTTTCGTAATGATGTTCAAATTACATTGAGGATCGGGACAATCATAATTGATATTTGGTGGCATGGCCTTATGGATTATTGAAAATATTGAAACAATTGCCTCTACCGCGCCGGCGCCTCCAAGAATATGGCCAACCATCGGCTTTATTGAACTGACGGGTATCTCTTTTGCGCTATCTCCTAATGCCATCGTTATTGCTTTTGACTCTGCCTCGTCATTGTATTTCGTACCTGTTCCGTGGGCATTAATATAATCGATCTTCGGATTCCCCGCATCTTGTAACGCCTTAATAATAGCATAAGACGCATGTCTCCCCGAAGGATCGGGACTTGTCATGTGATAAGCATCAGATGACTCACCATAGCCAACTATTTCACATACTATCCGTGCATTACGCCTTATGGCATATTCCAATTCTTCCAGGATTAAAATTCCTGCCCCTTCTCCAAGCACCAGTCCATCCCTATTTTTATCAAAAGGCCGGCAGAGTGTTGGCGTTACTGCCATAAGAGAGTTAAAGCCGGCAAAGGTAAACTCACTCATGGTGTCATATCCACCACAAACAGCTACATCATACTCACCATAACGAAGAGAATTGAATGCATGGCCGATAGCATTGGTACCTGAAGCGCAGGCATTAGAAAAAACAGTAAAATCGCCTGCAAGCTCAAATTCTTTTAACACATTGATTGCCTGATAATGAGCAAGATAATCAGTTACCAGAGAAAGCCTCGCCCTTTTCAGTCCTTTTTGTATAACCTCTCTATGATACATCTCACCGGAGAGCATCCCTCCCAGAGTTGTTCCTACAGATAAAAGTATTTCCCTATTTTTATAAGCAGGATAATCATTTTCTGTTTCTGAAAGCGCCTCACGAACCGCATGAATCAAAAGGTGAGATGCCCTGTCAAGTCTTGTTCTCTTTACGTTTTTAACACTCGTGGCGCTAAATTCCCGCGCCTCTCCACCACACTTTCCCGGGTATTTTGATGAATCAAATGAGGTAATCGTTTTTATACCAGATATTCCGGATTTTATCTTGCCCCAGTTTATCTCTTTCCCCACACCATGAGCAGTAATAATACCAATTCCTGTTACAACAACCCTTCTCTTCAATGTGACGTATACTTCCCCATATTTTTTATTGTCTTAAAACCATCGTAGAAAAAAATAAACAATACGATAATTGCAAACAGGATAACAAGAGCGCCGATAATACCGGTAACAACAACAAAGGTTACTAAAAAACATAGTATTGTGGTGTAAATAAGGAGGGTAGAAAACAGTGATGTATAAAAGTAGATATCTCTCATGCATGTAATCTGATCACTTCTGAAACAGGCGCAAATTTAAGATGCCGAAGCAAGCCCTCAACCTTTTTCGGGGTCGCCTTTATGTTAAAATAATGCATAAACTTCCTGCTGAACGGAAGGTCAATATAAGGTTGTTCCATATCGAATTCCCACGGATGTATGTAAACAATAGCAGGATATCCTTCCCAATTGATCCTCTGTATCTTTGAAAGGATATAAAAGTAAGGAAACATTCTCAAGGGCAATCCACCGGTGAAAGGCAACCTCTCCCAAAACAATCTGACTGTAGTAAGGGGAAATTCCCATATTTCCCCATAGTCTGTATCGAATTTACACGGATAGTGCGGAAAATCTCTGCTCCCCATTCTGGTAAGGGGAACCATGCTCGAATCATAAAGAATGCCCAATTTCCTGAGTATCTTCAATGCCCATGGCGTCTCTTTCCTTATTGACCACTCAGGCGCCCTGAATCCAAAAACCCTGCTCCCGGTAATTGATGATATGGTAGAGATGGATTTACCAACATCTTCCTCAAATTCTCTTTCCGTCATCTCAAAAACCCTTCTGTGATAAAAACCGTGGGTTGCTATTTCATGCCCCTCATCCTTAATTGCCTTAATAAGATCAGGTTCTTTTAAGGCAATGTATCCGAGGACAAAAAAGGTAGCCTTTATATTATATGATCTAAAAAGATCCAATATCTTATCTGTGTTTTTTATAATACGATTTTCGTAGCTACCCCACTGAAGCGGATCAGAGTAATCTTCAACCCCACAGATGTGGTACCAATCTTCAAGGTCAACTGTCAAACCGTTTATCACTGATTTTTGCTTAAAAGTTCATTGGATTTCTTCCCATACATACTATCAGGCGCAATCTCAATTGCCTTCTTCCAGTTACGAGTAGCTTCATTCTTGTTCGAAAATATCAGCATCTCCAGTTCACCGATTTTATAATAAATATATGCCTTTCTGATATTATCTAAGCTCTGATTTACCAGTGCGGTCTCATAAGCCTTTTTTGCCTCTTTCCCTCTGATAGTACGGACAAAAATATCCCGACCTGTGGTCTCCATCATGGTTGTTAAATCATCCGTGATTGATGTGCTTATAATAGTTTCTTCAGGTTCGGTATTTTTTGCAAGGTATGTGTAAATATCTCCTTTTACGATATGACCTTCATTATAATCCGGTTTGAAAAAAAATGCCTTTTTAAATGCACCATATACATGACGCTCTCTGTTAACAAGCGCAGCATACTTTGCATAGACCATCCAATAGTCGGGACTATTAAAATTTGTCCTATAAAGAACCTTTATATTATACGCTGCTTCTTTTGCTTTTGCTTTCCACGCCTGGTTTTTCGCATCCTTCATAATAATACCCTGTTCTACCAAGACATGTGTGTATCTTAGCTGATCTTTACTATTATCGTAGGTAAGTTTTTTGAGCATTTCAAATGCAGCATCGTTATCACCTACTTCGGTAAGAGCTATGGCTTTTCTATAAATTTCGTCCTGTGTTGTAAGAGGGGAAGACTCACCATAAACGATAGAAGACTCTACAAAAAGAAAACTTATCAGCCAAAACCACAAAAACCAATTTTTTGTATTCATTATCACTCCCTCATCTGTTTAAAAGGTCTTTCATCTCTTTATCATAGAAAAAAGTCAACACAGACAATATCCTTCCGAGTATCGGCAAGGGGTCTTTCAGAGAAATAATATCATCTTTTATGGCAAAATCAAAGAAATTTGGTTTCAACCTTAATCTCTCCGGGTTTTTGATAAAATGTAATAAATCTCCGGGGATAAGCCATCTGCATTTAACCCCAACAGCATAATCTACTACAGGCTCAATATCACCATCCATTGCCATTTTGAATAAGAGCAAAGGGAAATCAACACCTGATTCAATTGCAAGCTGTAAAGAGCCCCAGAATCTCGGATTCACCTCAAGCAGTTTTGGTTTTCCGTCCCTTGGGTCAATCTTAAACTCTGCATGGGCAATCCCTGTCCACTCAAGCGATTTCATGAGGGATATTGCAATTTCTCCGATATCATCCCTTTGAACACTTTCCCTGAGTGTACTCGGTCCCCCTCTTACAGGATATGAGCGCAAACGTTTATAGACAAACGAGGCTCTTACTTCAGACTTGAAATTGAAAAGCAATCCAACCCCATATACTTCATCACCCGGTATGTACTCCTGAATAATCGGAAATGGATACTGTTTATGTACTTGTCCGTATAAAGAAGTTAATTCATCTTTATTTTTTACATAAACAATACCTCTTGAACCTGAACTAATCCGTGGTTTTATAAGAGCCGGACACTCAAGCTTCTGTGCAATTTCTGCGATATGGTTTGTATCATTTACAAAATATGTTACCGGAATATCAATTCCTCTTTCCATCGCATGGCGCATAATAAACGCTTTATCGTTGCACTTCTTTGTAAGGTCGGCGCTGGCAAAAGGTATTCTCGTGTACTGTTCAAGCTTTTGCCTGTTTACCGGATCAGTTAAAAGAACCTGTGTAGAGAACTCCATAGGGAAGACAACATCGTAGCTATCCCTTTTGAGTTCTTCCTCAAGGTCTTTAAGGAAGCCAACGGGAAACAGCACAGGAGATGGGTAGACAAATCTCTTGTTGCAGTATCTTGAGAACATTGCCGTCGCAAGCAGCGTCTTCTCTCCTGTAGTAACATCAAATCCTTTCCTGCCAAAAGACCTTACAGCCGCAAGTGATTTATTCCACATCCCATCAAGAACGAGAACCTTGCCCATAGGAAAACTCTTGCTTGTGTTTTATTGTTTTTTTTATCGTTTGCCGAAAACCGAAGTTCATAGGATAAAAGAAATTCTTGTACGTCCCATTACCCCATAATCTTTTAAATATCGCCGAATAGGAAAAGCTCTCCTTCAGGACATAATGAAATCCATCGAGAAGTTTTTCGGGCTTCATCAATTTAGGCATGAAGACAACATTATTGGTATTGTAGTTTGACCAGTCATGGTCTATGATCCTTCCTTCCCGGGATAACTGAGAATATAATCGTGTGCCAGGATACGGCGTTAATATCGTGAAATAACAAACATCAAGCTTTGCCTTAATAACAAATTCAATAGTCCGGTCAAAAACGCTTTCGTCATCATGGTCAAATCCCAGTACAAAAGCGCCATTTACCCCAATACCATAATCATGAAGTTTTTTAATCACATCAAGGTAATTCTCAGGCGTGTTAAACGTCTTCCCCATTTTTACCAGATTGTTTGATGATAATGTTTCAAACCCTATAAGAAGCCCCATGCAGCCACTCTTTTTACAAAGTGCAAGGATTTCGTCGTTTTTTGCAATATGAGTAGATGCCTGGCCGGTCCACTTGAGATGGTAGGGTATAATCCTTTCCAGAAGCTCTTTTGCATGTTTTCTATTGCTTATGATATTATCGTCGACAAAAAAGACTACATTCTTAAGAGCAAACCTGCTCTCAAATGGCTTCAGATGCTGTATCTCCCTTTCCACCTCATCAACAGGTCTATTTCTAAACTTACCGCCAAAGGAATCTGTTACCGAGCAAAACTCGCAATTGTGTGGACATCCGCGGGTAGTCTCAATAAAATGTACCGGCAGGTATCTTTTCCTCTCATAGAGACCCCAGTTCGGAGCCGGATAATTTACCAAAGAAGGGTATCCGTTATCATGCTGGTAAATACTTTTCAACTTACCCTTCTCAAAATCCCTAATAACCTTATCCCATAACTGTTCTGCCTCACCCATAACTACGCTATCGCAATGCTGTAACGCCTCATCGGGTAACTTCGTTACGTGCATACCACCCATTACCACTTTTATTCCCCGTGCTCTAAAGCTATCAGCTATTTCATAGCCACGTTTAACAGCAGGAGTCATGGCAGTAATACCAATAAGGTCTGCGTCCTGTTTTAAATCGAGGGGCTCGACCTTTTCATCGATAATACTTACCTGCCAATCAGGCGGCGTAAGTGTGGCAACTTTTAAAAGGCCAAGGTTCGGAAGTCGAAAATAAAAATCTCCTCCTAAAAAACTTTTTGGAGCAAGGGGAGAAATTAATAATAATTTAAGCTTATTTGACAAATCTACTTATCCCACTCCAAAATCATGAAAGGTCACCATCACGAATAATTGTGTAATTTTTGGCATACTATACGCAATGGGTCGTACAGCTATAGAACTAACCTGTACAATGTATATACCCAGGTTATATTACTTAGATTTCCATTTAAAATTAGAAAGTATTTTACTGATTAATGTATTTAGAAAGAAACTGTACTGAATATTGTCCTATTAATTGCGTCATTTGAATCTCAATACTTTGTCCACTTCTTAACGATGCAGCTCCAAATCGTTGATATAATTCTGAATCTTTAACATACGAAAGATCTCCTTCCAACCATTCTGCAGTCATACGCATGTGTGCTTTCCCAGATCCAAATCCTATCCAAAAACGTAATGCACGGTTACCTGCTGTAAATACATCAACAAATATTCGTAAAGTAGCACCTATTTCCCCCATTTCTGCATTTGCAATCTTTATCGTAGGATATTTATCGTTTATTTGTTTAATAATTTCATTCCTAATAGTTAAGAGTTGTTCTTTCGAAAGTGATTCGCCTGCTGTCCTATCTATCACCTCTAATTTTAATACTTCGGAGCCAGCAGCCAAATTAGACAGTACCGTAGGGTTAACAGTTTGATCATTTTTCTGTTTTGATGTGTTTACTACGTTTGGTTCTATTGGTGGAGTTTGGCCTGGTTTTGATATACTGTTACAACCCGCCAATAATAGGACAATTAATAACAAATATTCACTCGGTTTCTTGTTCATGTTACTTGATCCTTTCTAAAACCATACCAACTCTATTTAAGTATCAATTCATTTCCAAATCCCTTCCGTTCTGTTTACCCTGCCTGTAGCCGGATCAAACGCCACACCAATACTTTTACCAGCACGTCGTCTCGCATAAACCCATAAATCGGCGCCCATGATATCCTCGTAAGTCATGGTTTTAGTCCTGGCGCTTGAGACATTAGTAGGCGGTCCCATTGCTATATATACTTCTTCTTTCGTCATTCCAATTCTCGCTACAGTATTTCTGATATTAGACTGGACATCAGCAGGGAACTGGTTAATATCGATAGGTTTTTTTGTGACAAATTTTTCAAGCAATGCATCACCATCGCCGCCAATATCTAACGTATAGCTGCTACCAGTCTCAGCATTTATCACTGACGCAGTATCACCAGACTTAACAACTTTTAATTTAGTCCCTGCCGGAATGAATGTTGGGGTTGATTGCCAATTAACCCAGGTAATACGGTTACCCTTGATTACCTTTAAATTACATCGCGCATAATAGATATCCTTTTCATCGTAATCAACATTTCCGGATTTTTTCTGTTCTTTCTCACGAGATACTGTGCCTTGTTCTGAACGAGACGATTCTGCAGGGCTAACTTTTTGAATAGCTTTCTGCTTTGCTGTATTTGTCTTTGTTGCTGAAGCCTCAATCATTGCCTTGATAATATTCTCTCCTACCCCTTCTTTTTTTAGCTTTACTATATTTTCCGTTGAAACATCAAATTGATTCTGTGTTGTGTTAATCTTGGTTATTACCAATTCCTCTCCCAGTCCAGCCTTAACCATAGTGAGAATAGTATCGTTGGTAATAATTTCATCGGCTATTAAGGTAAGAGTCAGCGCCAAAAACACTGAAACAAGCAAGACCATAACTTTCAACGATTTCATGCAACCCCCCTTTTTAATTTTGCTTAATCCATTTAAAATAGATAATCGACCCTATCTGTTTTACCAAAGCATTGAGCATACTCTTATCGCCAAGGCACTGCCTGCAATGTGGATGTAATACCCTGAAACCCTCGAACCCCTTTACAACTTTTTGCACCACCTCCTTCTGTAAATAATCCTGAATTGATGTATCGCGATAATTATGAGTTGATGTCCTTCCTTCATAATCGGCACAGCAAAAGGTATAAGCTCCATCCCATAAAATGCTAAAGTTTTCCTGTATCCCGCAACAGTACCCAAACCTCGCCTCTACAATCTTGTTATCAAAATGTGTTGCCCAGTCTCCAACAATCCGCGTATGGAAAGAGAGTTTATCGGTTATCACTACCTTGTTTTCCTTAAAACTTCTCACACGGTTTATCTGTTTGAGCACATCGGATAAGCGATTTTCAATGCTGGTGCCTCTCAATATCCTTTCAGCCCATATACGCAGATACTCTCTTAATTTTTTTGATGTATCAGCAATACTAAATTCCTTAGCCACAGGTATGATTAATTTCCGTAACGGTGATGAAAGAAAACTCACCGTTAATTCAGTTTCACCACCTTTCTGTATGAATGTCCTTGCTATCGATGTAATGTGTTCTGCATACTCTTCAAAAGACAATCCACGCGCGCCTCTCATAGAGAAGGTGCTTTCATCAGGGGTTTGAAGTGATACGATCATTCTTTTGATATTAGCCTTTATCAGGGCGTTCAGCAAATCGCCTTCCATACGACTGCCATTTGTCGTTATGCACACATCTACATGCTTAGCATGCGCATATTCGGCTATATCAACTAAATGTGGGTGTAAGGCAGGCTCTCCCATTACATGGAATAATAGTAATCGAGCTATTCTTGTCCTGCTGATGTCGTCTATTATGGACTTAGCCATTGCAAAGGACATCGTTCCCCTTTGCCTTCTCATCCTCGAATCAGGACAAAACTCGCAGGAGAAATCACAGATATTTGTCAGCTCCATGTGAAGTCTGCTTATGGGAAGCTTTATAACACCTATGCTCTCAGTCATATGTCCTTTTCATAAACCGCGCCTTAACGTAGGGAGTTGCTCCCATGGCGAACAGCATTGACACCGAAATGATAAATCCTGCGCTTGTTGGCGCAAACATATGACTGCCAAAATAGGTATAGAGGAAACTGATGGGTACCAGGGGAATCATGCTTGCTATATAAAAATCTTTAAAATTGATCCCTGATAATCCGGCCCAATAACTGACCATATCCCATGGCAAATTAAAAAGCCTCATATAGAGCACCGCATTTTTTCCACAACCCCTTGATCTCTTCTCCACCCTTTTGAACAGTTTGTTCTTCTCTACCAATTTTTCAATGATTCCTCTTCCAAGCCATCTCGCAAAATAAAATCCTATCAATGTTGAAAATACACCGCCAATAATTACATACACAGTGCCCCAAACAGCGCCAAAGAGCATACCTGCTACGATCGTTAAACCCATTGATGGGAGGAAGAAAAGAATAGGTCTTAATGCAGTGAGTAAGATAAAAATGAAGGGAGCCGCTATCCTGTTTTCTTTCACAAAGATACCGATCTTATGGAGATTCAGATATGGATATAAGTAAATACAGAAGATACTTATCGCTATAATAATAATGAGCTTAATAACCGTAATCATTATTCAGTAATACAATGGCTTGGCTCAAGGTTATTTGTTATCCGGATATCTTCTGGCAATTTTATTTTAAAGGTTCCGGTTTTAACTTCAGGATTAACTTTTATATTCGATAATCTGGTTACCGTCTTATCACCTTTTGAGGTAATTATCTCGAAACTCCGTGGAAACCCCGTCTCTTCATCATAATATATGATAATAGATGATAAGTACCGGCCTATCATTTCTGACAGAGGTTCCAGGTGAAAAATTATTTCATCTCTCTGCCGCAGTATATCCATGGTAAAATTTTTTTCTATTTCCGTTAATGATCCCCACATCGTCATGGTGAGAAAGCGCATGGTATTACGCGCTATAAGATTTCCGGTAAGATTATATATCTGTGCTTCTTTGATCTCAGGATGATAGACGGTCATGGTCTCGCCATCAATAGCAATGACAGATTTGTCAGGTTTGGCAATGTCCCATCTGAACATATTGGGTTTTTTCATAATTACCGTTCCATCAATACACACCTTCTCTTTCAGCAAAGAGAGTTGTTTCTCCTGATTAACCGTAGCAGTTATTGAATCGGTGTCTTTCGTAAGCCCTCTTAATTTTTCAAATATTCTTTTTTTGTCAGAAAGGGTTATCTCTTGAGCAACATGAGTTGACGCCTTAAGAGAGGGAGAAAAAATAAAACCAGCAAGCACAGCTATGCAAAACAAGCAACTACTCATTATTTTTATTCTTAACATATTACCTCGCAAACTTTTTCTTACATAGTTATAAATACTATATCTTTACAAAATTATACCACTGATCAGGGTACATAACTATATTATCTTCAAGTATTTTTATAACTTTTTCAAGTATTTCATACTCTTCGTTTTCATGTGTTACCATAAAAGGCCCTTCAATAATACCTTTGTATACATTTTTTTCTCTTACAACAAAAGCAACAACAACCGGAGCGCCTGTTAATCTACTGAGGATAAACGGGCCTCTTGGGAAGGGAACAGGTTTATGAAAAAAGTTTATGGTAATACTATCCGATCCGGTACGGTACCGATCGATCAGCATAGCAATAACCTCATTATTGTTGAGCGCTCTCACCATCTCTATAGGAGAAAATGGAGAATCGCCTACAGTAATGGTTTTAACACCGTATGCCTCTCGGTACCATTTGCGGATAGCATCTATTTCCGGATTTTCGTCACGCAGTGTTAATACATTTGTTTTTAATCCATAACTCCCAAAGAATATACCCCCTAATTCCCAATTGCCAAGATGTGCGGTAAGCACGAGCAATCCCTTATTCATTTGTAACGCAGCATCGAGATTTTCCTTCCCTTTATAACAAGCAATTTGCCCGATTACTGCGCTTTTCTGTAAATGTGCAAATCTGCTGTAGTCTATAAGATATCTGCTATAGTTTCTAAAAAGACTCCTCGTTATACACGAGAGTTTCTTTTCTGAAAAGGCAGGAAATACCAATCGAAGGTTTTGTTTAACATTCTTTACCGATGACTTGTAAAATACGTAGCTAATATCTGCTATGCTTCGGGAGATGGCATACAACAGAAATGTTGGCAAATAGCCTGCCCACTTTATCCCTAGTTTATACGCTACCGGAATATTAAGAAAATGCTTTGGCAAGAAAGTATTTATAGTAACCTTGCAGAATATTTATAAGAATTAAATAAGGTAGTATTATTAAATAAAAGTATACCTCCTTGTCAAGTATAATTATCAGACACATGAAAAGACCAGATTGAAAAATAGAAACATTTTATTTTTTTACTATAATATTCAGAATTACTATTAAAAAAATTACAGGATCATAAAAAACATTGTTTAGGCATTTGTTTTGCTAATTTAAAACCCAATATAGTCAAAACAAGGAAGTTTATTCTCATATGGTCTAAAGTCAAAAGGAGAGCATGTGTCGAGGGATAAAAGAAAGGATTTAATCAGAAGAATTGAGGAAAAGAGGAATTCGAGATTAATTGTTTTTCTGACAAGTGATCGTCCTAATTTAGGATTTTCTATCTCCACAGATATCGTCCCTATTCTTCATAAGCATATTTTAGGAATTGAAGATTATCAGAGGTCTAAAATGGATTTATTCCTGTATAGCAGAGGAGGCCATAGCGATGTCCCCTGGACAATCGCTTCCACGTTTCGGGAGTATTGCAGAGAGGGATCTTTTAGCGTTCTCATACCTTACAGGGCCCATAGCGCAGCAACACTCATAGCAATTGGCGCAGATGAGATCGTAATGACGAAAAAGGCAGAACTGGGTCCAATTGATATAACCCTTAATAACGGACCCTATAATCCACGGGAGAAAAAAACAAATGACCGGTTGCCAATTTCGGTAGAAGATGTGACTGGCTACTTTGATCTCCTTCAAAAGATAGGCTGTGAAAGACCTGAAGAAAAAATGCGGGGCTTTGAACAACTTACCAATAAGGTTCATCCTCTGGCGCTTGGCACCGTAAGCAGGATACTTGAACAAACAGAACTAGTAGCATCGCGTCTTCTTGGTACAAGAGCAAACCCTTTTGATGAGGAAAAAAATCGGGAGATAGTACGGAGATTATCATCTGAAATCTATTCTCACAGTCATACAATACACAGAACGGAAGCCATAAAACAGCTTGGCTTAGAACAAATTGTCAAGGCCGAGGATGCCGGAATTTCAGATGAATTATGGTCTCTTTATGAGGAATATAATGCATTATTTCTCTTAGATAAACCTTTCATGCCCGAAGAGTATCTCGTCGCAAATAACCTGGATGAGAATACATGGAATGACTTGAGTCTTGCATGCGTTGAAAGCATGAACAGGCTTGATATCTACCGGAAAAGTTTACTGGTACGCAGATTAAGACAATCTCAGCCTCAAGTTTCTTTAAATGTGAGCAACATCTCATTTCCGTCTATTAATATCCCCGCTCTGCCCCCTGAAGTTACCCCCGAACAAATACGCCAAATTGTTGAAAAGATTGTCTCCAGTCAATTCCAGTCAATTGTAAACAATGCAGTAAGAGTTGCTGTTAATGAGCTTTTAAAAACACTACCATCAACCGGTTTTGAACATATTTCATTTAATAGCGGTTGGGTTAAGGAGGAATAAAATGATAGAAAACTATTCATGGAAAGCAGTTATTAAACCTGAAGATGCCGTAAACGATCTCGTATACCTGGCCGGACAATGGAATACGAGTGTTGATGTAAAGATCAACATCCCGCATCAAATTTCGCAGGGGCCTGTCCGGGTTAAGATGTTTAAAATTCCCGGTAATAAAAGGAAGCATAGTTTCTCCGAATAGAATTTGGTATTGGTATTCTTGATTGAAAGAAAAAATTCCATACTATTTGACCAAGCCATTTATTTTTCATATACTATAGCGCATTCCACGAATAAAACCGAATATACCAGCGTGTATCAGAATACAACCCATAGGAGAGACGCAAAATCTTGCGTCTCTCCTCTATAATACTGTTCGGTTTCAATCGTTAATCAAGGTACTTCAGGCCTGAAGGGTTGAAATACTTGTAGACAAAAAAAGCCGGAATGATGGTTGTTAATTTTCAGGGTATAATGCACGGCCGAAGGGCTGATGTGATTATAGACCATGAACAATCACAAATGAATAACCCTGATAGAGATGAAATGAGATAAAATATTGCCATACAATCAAAATCCCGAATGGATGACACTTAAACACGGGTTTCGAATACCACCCCTTGGTCATCCCTCCCTCAGGTTGTCTGAGAATGCAATTGCAGTTTTCATTGTATACTATCAATAACTTTATGAGAATTGTGGTAACACGGTAGTTTTTGAAAAAATACCGTGAAAAGCTCCGATGAGAGCAACGTGAACAGCTCCGTTGGGAGCGAAATGTTTATAGATAAATCATTCTGACACGATCAAGCTCCATCGGAGCGGCATGGTGTTTCTGTGTTTCACATGCCGCTCCGATGGAGCTAGGGTTTTGTATATCACCTGTTTCTATAAACATTTCACCCCTATGGGGCTGTTTTTCAAAAAACTACAAGGTTACGCGTTCAAAAAACTAAGGTGTTACGAGTTATGGTATATCCTGGTTTACAATCTCATGTAATGTATAGGAATTTCAATGACTCTGTTTTTTCATAAGGAGAGACGTAATATTTTATATCTCTCTTGTCAAAGGTAACCTCATATATTCACGTAAATATATAGTAAGAGAACAATAACCAGGAGTGTTTCTCTTTAAGGTATCTATATATATTGTTTAAATTCTAATGATTGATCAATATATTGCATAGCTTTTGACCTGCAAAGTAATTCTCGGATAACCTATTCCAGGTTCAAATTTTTTCTGTTTTTTAATTACTATAATCATGATATCCCTTTGGGATTAAAAAAAAGATATATCGATACGAGGAGAAAAATGAACGAGGCACATGTTATAAAAATCGCAAGTGAACTTCATTTGGCACCAAAACAAGTCCGGGGAACTGCTCTGCTCCTTGATGAAGGAGCCACCGTTCCGTTTATTGCGCGATACAGAAAAGAGGCTACCGGCAGTCTCGATGAAGTTGCTATTACTACTATTCGTGACCGCCTTACCCAATTAGCGGATTTAGATAAACGGCGTGATGCTATTGTGAAAGCGCTGGAAGAACGGGGACAGCTTACTGACGAGCTAAAAGAAAAACTGATTGCGGCTGAGTCGCTCACGGTATTAGAAGACATCTACCTCCCCTACCGTCCGAAACGGCGTACACGGGCTACTATTGCAAGGGAAAAGGG
>SULG01000037.1 GCA_005524015.1 Candidatus Jettenia ecosi | reverse complement strand
CGGATTGCTTACGGTAAGGACGATAGACGGGCGACTCATCAAGTGGCTGAGGAAAAAGCACAAGATTGGCTACCGGAAATCAGTGGCAAAACTCAATTCGATAAAACAAGCAAACACAGAACTGTTTTATCACTGGAAAATGGGATATTGTTGAAGCGTATCAAGAATAACACGAGCCGTATGACGGGAGACTGTCACGTACGGTTCTGTGAGAGGCTTGGGGGTGAAACTCCCCCTGGCCTACTCGGCGGTGGGCTGTTACGCTTGTTTTTTATGTCTCATCAAAATAGCTTTTAAAGAAGCCAGGAACTTCGGCCTCAAAGGTTATCTCTTTGCCGGTGCGTGGATGTTTAAACGTTAGATAGTGTGAATGAAGGGCCAGACGGCTCTTCGGCTCGCCTTTCTTACCGTATTTATCATCGCCAACGAGCGGATGCCCTTTCTCAGAGAAATGAACCCGTATCTGGTTTTTTTTGCCCGTTAATAATTCAATTTCAAGTAAGCTAAATCTTTTTGCTTCTTTCAACACTTTATAACGGGTTTTTGCCAATTCCCCTTTTCTCGAATCCTTAACTGAAAAAACCTCATAATCCTCGTTTTCAACTAAATATGAAGTGATTGTTCCGCTTTTTTCAGCTAATATTCCATGAACCACTGCTACATATTTTTTCTTAACCCCTTTCCATTGCAGTTTAAGATTCTCCTTGGCTTCAGGATTCTTGGCAAACACAAGAACACCAGAAGTGTCACGATCCAACCGATGCACAACAAAAAGTTGTTTTTTTGATTTAAAGCTGCCCTTCCGTATGTAGTTGGTTAAAATGTGATGAGCTGTTTTTTCTTTCTCATACGTTGCTTTTACCGTTAATAAACCAGCGCTTTTATCGATGACAATAATATCCTGGTCTTCGTAGAGAATAGTTAAACCCTTGGGTCTGTGTCTATAAGGTATTGGCTTCATTTCTTTCATAGTACGAATATAATCGGTATAGCAGAATGTGTCAATGAAAATGATACACATATTCCGCCAGAACTGAAAAAAATAAAAAATGAATAAATTCCTGCATCTTGTGTGATTACGAAGTTGCCAGGGGTATAATTATAGAGGATGTGGCTTTATATTTTTCTCAAGGACAATCGAACCATCTCTCCAAACTCTTCTGATTTGAGCAGGAAAGAGGTTACGGAGAACGCTGCGCATGCAGATACCATAGGTACAAAAAGTCGAAGTCCTTTAAAGTACAGGCTGCCACTTCCATCCAGGTCGGGAAACATTTTGAGGACAAACCAGCAGGTAAATGCCATCGCTATAGAGGCAACTATGGTCTTTTGTAATGAGATGATAACCTCATTCTTTATCTTAATGTGAAGTCTTTTTTGCAATATGATGGTTAAGATAATAATTTGAACAATAGCGCTGATAGCAGTGGAGAGGGCTAAACCACCTTCCTGCAATATCCAGATAAGTGAAAGGTTGAGAATAAGATTTAAACCAACACACATTGCGCCAACTTTTACCGGTGTAACGGTGTCTTTCACTGAATAAAATGCGCGAATTAATACATGTAAGCCGCAGTATGCCCATATTCCAATAGCATAGAAGAAAACGACCCGCGATGTCCGGTAAGCAGATTCTGCATCAAATTGGTTCCGCCGGTACAGAAGATCGATGATAGGTTCCCGAAGCATAATAATGCCCAGAGATGCGGGGATGCCGATAAAGAGGATAAATTTTAATGCCTTATTGAAGGTAGTTGAAAAATTATTCCAGTCCTCTCGTACTGCATGGGTGGAAAATAGGGGGAATACAGCCGTAGCCATGGCAATGCCAAACACACCCAGAGGGAATTGGATAAGCCGGTCGCTATAGTACAAAACGGATGCAGCGCCAATCTTAAGCGGGAAATGAATGCTCATTCCCGCAAAGTTAAAATAAGCAGGTCCGCCCTGAGGAGCGGCAAATCCAACAGCAATGATACTATCAAGTAACACGTTGATCTGAACAACGGCTAATCCAAAGACAATGGGCGCCATACGGGTCAAAACCAGTTTCAGTCCGGGATGTGAGAATTGGGGTATAAACCGATAGTATAACTCTTTCCTGCGAAGTGTAGGGATGTGAATAAATATTTGGATCAGCCCTGAAAAGAATGTTGAGATGGCGACTGCATAGATCATCTTTTCCAGGGTATTTCCTGTATAAGGAGATAAAGCTGCCCCTAAAATCCAGCAGACGTTCATGACAACCGGAGCGAATGCAGGCATGAAAAAGTGATGGATGGTATTCAGGACAGAACCGATAAAGGCCACCAGACAAATAAATAAGACGTAGGGGAACATAATAATGAGCAGTTTATAGATGAGCTGCCATTTTTCTTGTATCTGAAATATTTTGGGAATTGCAAAGAAAGATACTTCACCGAGTAAGACAATTCCTCCCAGTATGATGATGAGTAATGTGGCAATGATATTTGCAAACTTCCATGCCTCTGCCTTGCCGTGTTTTTCTATCTGCTCTGTAAAGATGGGAATAAAGGCTGCACTGAGGGCGCCTTCTCCAAAGAGACGCCTGAAGAGATTCGGGATTTTAAAAGCAACCGTAAAGGCGTCCCAAACCATGCTTGTGCCAAAAATGCTGGCACATATTATGTCTCTTACAAGGCCAAGTACACGGCTTAAGAAGGTGCAAACACTGATAATTCTTACTGAGCGGAATAGATTATATGGACCTGACATAGATGTATTGAATATTTGTTAATAAGAAGGAAATTGTTAAGGCTGTGATATGAGAATTTATGAGTTCAGTATTTCCCCTGCATCTCTGAATTTTTGCAATTCTCATGGGTTTTGGACAGCAAGAAGCTATATGATGGTATTTGATGGTATAACACTGTCTTTCGGTACAATTACGATATGATCGCGGATCATATAGTTTTCTGCATCGAGCTGTTCAATATTGTTTGCATTTTTTATCGTGACATTTTCTCCGATGTGCACATTCTTGTCGATGATGGCCCCTTCTATACAGGAATTGTCACCTATGCCTATGTTTGGTATTTTTTTAAACCGGTTTGCCCGAATATGAGATGCTGATTCATAATAATCTGCGCCCATAATGATGGAATTTTGAATGCGGGTATTTTTTCCCACGATACTTCTGATACCGATCACACAGTTTTGTATCTCTGCATCGTTGATAAAGCAACCATCAGAGATAATGGAATGGCTAATTTTGCATGAGTTAATAAGAGAGCCTGGCAAAAAAAGCGGGTTGGTATAGATCGGCGCCTTTTCATCATAGAGATCAAAACTAGGGCTGGGAGAACCGAGTTTCAGATTTGCCTCATAAAATGATTTTATTGTTCCGATATCCTCCCAATAGCCATCAAAAAAATAAGCGCATACCCGCTTCTTTTTGATAATATCAGGGATAATTTCTTTACCAAAATCTGATTTACGGGTTTCTTTTAATATCGTATTAAGCACGTCGAGGTTGAATATATAAATACCCATCGAAGCTAAAAGGGTACGATCCCCGGCTTTGATACCATACCTGTCAAAAATGGATGTGCTTACGGAAAAAGCGTCAATAATCTTCTCGTCTTTTGGTTTTTCTGAAAAATCAGTAATACGTCCTTGTTCATCTACCTTTAAAATACCTAAATGTTCAGCTTGCGTTCTCTCTGCCGGAATTGCCGAGACGGTTACTTCTGCACCCGTCCTGATATGCTCTTTGATGATTTCCTGATAGTTCATCCTATACAACTGATCACCGGAAAGTATCAAAACAAGATCAATGTTGGGTTGATTAAAAAAGCGCAAGTTTTGCCGGACAGCATCAGCCGTGCCCTGATACCAATTCATGCTTTCTATGGTTTGATTTGCCGCCAGGATTTCAATAAAACCCTTAGAGAAATTATCAAATTTATATGCCCTTGTTATATGCCTGTGGAGAGATGCTGAATTGAATTGTGTGAGTACATAAATTTTATTTAAATAAGAATTTAAGCAGTTACTGATGGGAATATCGATGATTCTGTATTTACCGGCAAGGGGGACCGCAGGCTTCGATCTCTCTTTTGTCAAGGGGTAAAGCCGTGTACCGCGTCCTCCGCCAAGGATTACAGAAATTACATTATCCATATATCTTGTTCGCTTATCCTATACTCTTCTCATGTAGTTTTCTAAACGGGAATTCCAAAAATAGTGTAACATAAAATCTCGTATATTCAAGATAATTACGAAACACGTAAAAGCATCGTTGCAAGGCGTAATTCCTGATATTTACGGAACTGATATAAGGCTTTTCGTCTTGCAATTGTCAATCCGTTTTGATAGTATTCCTAAATTATTTTGGTTAACATATCTGAAACAGATGTTGTCTTAAAGGGGTATCGGTATCCGTAAAGATTTCCTGGATAGAGTTGATTCGAATCCGTTAGTTATATTTTTTATCCTGGGGCTTATGATAGGCAGTTTCCTGAATGTCTGTATCTATCGGATTCCCCGGAAAGAGTCCCTGGCGCTATCCCGTTCGGTTTGTCCGGGTTGCCATACGCCCATCAGGTGGTATGATAATATCCCTGTACTCAGTTACCTGCTGTTATGGGGGCGATGCCGGACTTGTAAGGCAAAAATATCGGTACGTTACCTGCTTGTAGAACTGCTGACAGGGTATGTATTTGCGCACCTGTATTATGTTTTTATACAGTCCAGGCATGAAACCCCCTGCGTTCTTATTGGTTATATAGTTCTTTGCTGTGCTCTGATTATATTGGCCTTTGTAGATCTTGAGTTATTTATTATTCCCAACGAGGTCACGTTTGTAGGCATTCCACTTGCGCTTATTTTGAGTGTGATATGTCCGGATTTACATAATGCGCGGCACACCCTGAGAAATTTTTCACTTGTTGATATCAGCCAGTTAGATGCATTGATTGCATCTCTGACCGGGCTATTAGTTGGTGGAGGCTTGATATTTCTCTGCAGTGTGCTGGGAAAAATGGTGTTTAAGAAAGAGGCTATGGGCTTTGGAGACGTGAAGCTTATGTGCATGGTAGGAGGAATTGTTGGCTGGAAGCTATCAGTAACGATCTTTTTTGTTGCGCCATTTTTTGGGATCCTCATGGCTATTCCTGTGCTCTTAATTAAGAAAAGCCATCTGATTCCTTACGGACCATTTTTATCGCTGGCTACGCTCGTATGTATTCTCATGCAAGATTATTTTATAAAAATTGTTAACGACTATATTCAAATTTTCTCTGTATTGTTTACAGGGTTTCATTCATAAATATTACCTGGATAAATCAGGAGAAAAAGCCTGTATGATTTGTAATGTACGATTTCGGTTGTTATTACAAGCATCATGATAAGATTCAATAAGAAGGGGGGAGAGGTATATGTTGGGAAAACGTGGTATTGTACGGGGTGTTTATTTATTTGGAATTTTTGGAATGCTGTCCATAGGGGCTGGTTGCGCTGAGACGAAAAGGTTGCGGCAGGAAAATCAGCAATTAAACGAAAATGTATCGGGTTTGCAACAGGAGAATGCTGATCTATCCTCGAAGGTTGGCATGTATGAACATGAGTTGAGCCGGCTGGAGAAGTCAAGAAGGGAGCTTGAGGCTAAATTAAAAGGCACCGGGGCAACCACGAGGATAAAAAATGGCGCTGTTTCTATATCGCTGCCAGGTACCATATTATTTGATTCAGGGAAAACAGTATTACGACCTCAATCCAAAGCAACACTCAGGAAGATATCTCAGGTGCTTAAGAGTGAGGTGCCGAATGAGATAGTCAGGATTGAAGGTCATACCGATAATGAGCCTATTAATAAGCAAAAGGATAAATATAAGTCAAATTGGGAGCTATCGGCAGCAAGGGCTACTGCTGTTCTTCATTATATGGTAGAGGAATGCGGCGTTTCCCCCACAAAGGTTTACATTGCCGGTTTCGGACAATATCAGCCTGTATCAGATAATAGATCAAAAACCGGTAAGGCGAAAAACCGTCGTGTAGAGTTTGTTATAGTACCAAGAGGTGGTGGGTAGAATTTCCTATGATTATGATTGTAGATTATGGTATGGGAAATCTTCGTAGTGTAGAAAAGGGTTTTGAACGCTTCGGCTTTGATGTGAAGGTTACCGATACCTTTACAGAATTCAAACATGCGGATAAGCTCGTGGTTCCCGGGGTTGGCGCCTTCCAGGATGCCATGGAGGGCTTGAAGCAAAGAGGACTTATTGAGCCAATTGTGGATTGGATCCAATCCGGCAAGCCATTTCTGGGCATATGTCTCGGGTTACAATTATTGTTTTCTCTGGGGTACGAGGATGGTGAACATAAGGGTTTAGGCGTTATTCCCGGCAAGGTTATTCGCTTTGATTTTTCTGAAAATGAGAAAAATGCGGAATTGAAGATCCCGCACATGGGCTGGAATCAGATCAAATGTAAGAAGGAAAATATCCCTATCCTGAAAGATATACCTGATAATGCCTATATGTATTTTGTACATTCTTATTATGTTTGCCCGGAAGATGAAAATGTTGTTGCTACGGAGACAGAATATGGTATTCGCTTTACCTCTATGGTATGGTATAAGAACATCTTTGCAACGCAATTTCACCCTGAAAAAAGTCAGGAGAACGGGCTGACTGTATTGAAAAACTTTGGTAATTTGTAGTTGTTTTAATGGATAGGAAATTCAAAGTTTTTCATTATGCCATTAAACATACCCCTAATCCCAATTATAAAGACGCAAGATGTTGCGTCTCTGCAGGGGAGTGAGACCCCATACGCATCAAGCTAAGGGGAGAATATATTAGGGAATAAAGGGATCTTCCCTTATAGGAAAGAGTTAAGTTAGATAAAGAAAATACTCTCAGACTATAAGAGGAGGAGATCCCTATGAGACATAAGCATAACCAATATTCAGAGAAAATAAAAGAAAAGATTCAAGAAATATTTGACCATGAGCATCTGGATACTCTGGCACGACAGACGGGTTTTATTCAACGCTCTGGCAGCAGGATAGAGGCAAAGGACATGGTAGAGTTAATGACGACAGAAATACTCCCCTGTGCCACCATCTCTCTGGAAGGACTTTGCGATAGTCTTCACAAGATCAATGCCGAGGCAGAGATGACACCCCCGGCGCTTCATGCTCGTATCAATTTAGTCTCCAATGCTCTGGAAGATAAGCCGCCGCGCATACCCCCTGTTCAGGGATGGCGAGGCGCTTCTCGGTATGGAAAAATTTGTCAGTGCTGATGACGATCTCGTCAAGCGTTTTGATACAAAGAAAGTCCAGTGGATCCTTTCTCCCAACAATGCTGCTTCAGGCACGCCGGACCACTCGACTGCAACCAGCCATGGTGATTTTGACGATGATAAACCGACCCTGCGTGCTACACTTGCCCGCGTACTTCAGGAGCCGGAGGTAACGGCGCAGTTTACCATTCATCGCTCTGCATCTTCTCTGAGTGATAGGCGTAAGATGCTTACGTAAAGATTTGCGGGAAGAAGGAATTTCAAACAAACTACGTAGTGGCAAGGCGCGCCTTGCCACTACGTGTTATAAAAGTAGCCGAAGGCCTATTTATGTTTAGGAATTTCAATGTTTTGTTGTAGGGGAGAACCTTGTGTTCGCCCTTGTCCTGTACGATTCAAAACGTTTATATGTGTTTCCATTTGGGCGAACACAAGGTTCGCCCCTACGCCGGTATTATAAAAAAGTCGCCGAACGGCCTAATTTAATGTTTAGGAATTTCAAAGTTTGTATCATAGCATACGAAACAACCCCCTGAATCCCCCTTTTCTAAGGGGGACTTGAAGAAATCCCCCTTAAGAAAGGGGGCTAGGGGGTTGTCTCTGTTAGTAAAGAGGGTCAGGAGATTATTTTTAACCGATATTTTCCGTATATTCAAAAAGTCGCTGCCAAAGGCAGCTTAATTTATATTTGCCCTTCTTGTATTCTTCCCTAGAAAAGAAAATCCTTTGAGTTCATGATTCTGTAAGGATATACTAAAGAACTATGAATTTCCGATTCACAAAGGCTGAACACTTAACCCTGAACAGGGAGTTTGAAAGGGTTTTTCATGAGGGCAAGGTGTTTAAAAACGCTATGATTGTTCTCTACGTTGCTCCCAATAGCAGGCAAATTTCCCGTTTAGGATTGGTAGTAAGTAGAAAAGTAGGAAATGCCGTACGGCGTAACCGCGCTAAACGACTGCTCAGGGAAGTGTATCGGTTGAATAAGCATATACTAACTATACCGGTTGACATTATCGCCATTCCCCGCCACCCTTTTTCATCTGATTTAAAACTATCGGATATTGAGAATGGATTTAAACAACTATTACTGCAAATAAACAATGAAGTTCATCATCATTAAACTCATTCAGGTTTACCAGTTTGTTATCTCACCTCTTCTGCTTCCTTCCTGTCGTTACAATCCTACATGCTCCCAATACATGATAGATGCTGTAAGAAAGAAGGGTATCCTGCGGGGTATATGCCTTGGGATATGGCGCATATTAAGATGTCATCCATTTGGCGGTTCAGGGTACGATCCTGTAGAATAAATTACCATGAATCAAAATAAGGCGCGAAAATTACATGATAAGAATTTAACTTCCGAGGTATAGCTTGTCATTGCGAGGGCCTTTTCCGAAGCAATCTCCCTTTCTTTCTCTCTTTTCTCAATCACTCACACATCTCCCCTTTTTCTAAAACACTCATATATTTTTCCCCTGTTCTAAATTATTCGCACCTTTCCCCCTTTTTTAAAGGGGGATTAAAAGACTGCCTCAGATAAAACCCTCGCAATAACAGATACTTTATAATCTAGTATTATGAATCACCTGGTAGTGCACTACCGTTTCTTTTTATATTTTCTCATTGATTTTCTCGATCGATATCCATATATTACCGTGCGAGTTGTTCTTTAGGAAGTATTCCTGTTAAAGGCAGTATCCAACTTTTATTAGGATCTCCATGCTCGAAAAGTTTCGGGTAGCAAAATTCAAATGCACCGTCTGCGCCAAAGAACCGATACGCTTTCCTGCTTATCCGGGAGCCGTATTGTATAGTAGCTTTGGGTACGCCTTTCAGCGGGTTGTTTGCATTATCAGGGGCAAGGAATGCAATGATTCCCTCCTGAAGCGGAAGTGCATCTATTCCTGCATCTTCGGGATCCCGCCTCCGGAAGACGCAAAAATGCTCCGTCTCTACCCAAAGGTACTGCATCCCTTCGTCATCGAGCCTCTGATTGTCGAAAAACAATCCTTTGCCCCCGGCGAGAAATTTTCCTTCCATGTAATCCTCATTGATCAGAAGTGGTATTTACAAAAAATAAATCTATCAAGAACATATAAAAAATGAAAGACATTCTCATTTGCGTAGCAGGCGCTACCCCTCAGATTATTACAGAAACAATGTATGCTCTATCCAGAAACGTTCCTCCTGTATTTATTAAGGAATTGTATATCATAACTACCTTATATGGTAAACAACTGATTGCCGATACCCTCATCAAGCAAGGCATTCTCAAACGGTTTATAGAGGAATACAAACTTCCTGAGATATCTTTTGCCGGGGGACTGCCTTATCGTAATAAAAAGCCATGACGGCGTCCCATTGCAGGATATAAGGGATAATAAAGAGAATGAAGCAGCCGGGGATATTATAACGGGCTTTATCAGAGAAAAGGCAAAAGATTTAACGGTAAGGCTTCATTGTTCTATTGCCGGAGGCCGTAAGACCATGGGGTTCTATCTTGGCGGTGCATTGCAACTCTTTGGAAGGCCGTGGGACAGATTGTATCACGTCCTGGTAAGCCCGGAATTTGAGAGTAATCCCGACTTCTTCTATCCTCCCAAAAAGCCGAAGCTAATACCATGCAGGATGCCTGACGGAACCGGGAAAAAAATGAGCACAGATATGGCTGATATTCAGTTGGCTGAACTACCATTTATCCGCCTGAAAGAAAAACTACACCTGGGCAGTAATAGCTTTAGAGTTCTCGTCCGTTTGGGACAGGAAGGGATAGATACGGCGCTGGTGCAGGAACCTCTCAGGGTGAATTTGCGTGACAGGGCGCTTGAGATTGGTGACAGGACTTTGTATTTCACCCCGATGGAGTTAGCCCTTTACATACTACTTATGGAGCAAAAACTGCATCACTGTCGACGACGGGAAAAGAAGTACTGTCTCGAATGCATTGATTGTTACACCTCAGTTGGATACTTGATGGGAAGGGAAGCATTGAAGACCCTTGTCGCATGTTATGAAAAGATATTTGGCAAGGATTCTTTGAGAAGTAAGGAGCTTTATGAAAAGTATAGAAAACGTGGAGGAATTCCTTCAAAAATAATACGGCAGGTTATCAGCAAGATAAGAAGAAAAATAGAAGATGGCATTCGTGACAAAAACCTTGTCCCCTTTTATACGATAGCGTCTGTCGGCAGCTATGGTACCACACAGTATGGATTAAGCCTGGAAAAAGGTAAGATGGTTATAGAATAAAATGTAGTAAGAAATATTTCTGAAATGTTTCTGATGTTGAGTTTTAAAACACGCTATGGTAAAAATATAAAAAGATAAGTACCTGACCACAAATTTTTGTACATGCTCTTTGTCAACAGGATAGAGAATTCAGAAGACAGAATCCAAAGAAACGGCGTGACAGAGTATCAAGGTGTTTTTGTCTCATAATCCCGAAGGGATGGTATGATTATAGCAAAAGAGCAGAAGAAAGGATTTGAACCCCGAAGGGGTGGCATGGAAAACTGATAATTATTTCACCCCTTCAGGGTTATTAATTTTGCGGTAATTCATTATCTATAATCATGACAGCCCTTCGGGCTTGAAATAGAGATCATCTTCATGGTAAGTACCTGACCACAAATTTTTGTACCTGTATCTTTGTATACAGGGGTTTTCAGTATGCAAATATGTATGTTCAGGTACTTAAGAGAATCGAGCCTAGAATTAGCACGAATGGACACGAAATAAAAAGCAGGTTTTTCTGAATTCTGTATAGATAAAGCATTTTCTCATACCAGACATACCATTTAGTCCCCTCTCGAGAGGGGATTTAGGGGTGTGTTTTTATGAGGATGGACATCCCTTCTCCTCTCTAAAAAGAGTGGTAGGATGTGTTGTATAAAGACGGGCAACGGACACTAATTACTGATTACTGTTCAATACGGAGAAAAATATGGATGAAACAGTCTACAAAGTTGCTATTGCAGGATATTTTCATGATATTGGAAAGTTTGCAGAACGGGCAAAAGGACATTTCCATGTTGATCCTGAGTTTATAAATAATCATGCAAATTTATATCAACCTTTTTTCAATGGCAGGCATACACATCAACATGCTGTTTACACTGCCGCATTTATTGACCGTATAGAGAAATTCCTCCCTAAAGAATTTAGCAAAGGCAATTGGGGGCATGCTGACTCATTTATTAACCTTGCTGCCGGTCATCATAAGCCAGAGAATCCTTTGCAATGGATAATTGCTATGGCTGATAGAGTCAGTAGTGGTTTTGACCGTAATGAGTTTGATAATTACAACAATGAGATAGGAATAAAAGATTATCGAAAAACACGGTTGTTCACTCTTTTTGAGGGAATTAATACTGATGGAAAATGGAAAGACGATAGTCCCAACTCATACAAATTCCGATATCCACTGAAAGAACTCTCTCCAAAGAATATATTTCCTGTTGCATGTGAGTCAATGGATAATGAGCATGCCTCAAAAGAATATGATACCCTCTTTTTCAATTTTGTGGATGCATTAGAAAGGCTAAGTCACAAACAATGCATTCCACTCTGGCTGGAGCATTTTGATAGCTTATTTATGATTTACGCATCTTACATACCCGCTGCGACGGTAGGTAATGTCGTTCCGGATGTGTCTCTTTATGATCACTCAAAAACGACTGCTGCCCTGGCATCTGCTATTTACCTGTATCATCTTCAAAATGGAAGCATCGGGGAGGTTGAAAAGATTAAGGACTATATTGATAAAAAATTTCTGATTGTCACGGGTGATTTTTACGGAATCCAGGACTTTATCTTTACAGAAGGTGGAAGTACAAACAAGGCTGTTGCGAAGCTTTTAAGGGGAAGATCGTTTGCAGTATCGCTTATTTCTGAGTTGGCATCCGATATGCTTTGCCGGGAAATTGGATTAACTTCCTGTTCCATCATATTAAATGCTGCAGGAAAATTTACCTTACTTGCGCCAAACACAAAAGAAGCAAAAGATAAAATCAAATCAGCCGAAGAGAAAATCAATGATTGGCTTATCAGGATATTTTTTGGTGAATCAGCTATAGGCATATCTTTTATAGAGGCGTCATGCAGCGATTTTGTATCGAAGAAATTTAGTGAACGGTGGGACTCTCTATCCCAGGAAACAGAAAAAAGGAAATATAACAAAATCAATCTGGAAAGACATGGTGGTGTGGTTGGAGATTATCTTGACCAATTTCGGAATGATTTAGACAAAAAGCTTTGTCCTTTTTGTGGTAAGAGACCATCGAGCCCGGAAGTTGAAAATGACAAGCTTCTCGGCGATGAAAAATCTGCCTGCAAGATATGCAGGGATCATATTTATATTGGCACAAAACTTGTAAAGGAATCAAGAATTGCAGTTACAACAAAGGATGCTGAAATTTATGGAGATAAACTCAAAAAACCGATATTTGATTTTTATCAAATATCTTTTGATGTTACGGAGAAATTAAACGGGCTTGCAAACAACGGTGCGCTCCTTAAATATTGGGACATTTCCATTTCAAAAGAAGGAAACATTGCAAAAGATATAACCGCAAAATTCATCAATGGGTATGTGCCTGTTTACGATGAATCAGATTTGCAGGATAACCGTTATTTAGCTGGCAAAAAAAGTGAACAAAAAAAACTGGAATTAATTGAGCAAATAACAATAGATAAAGATAATAAGGCGCCAAAGACCTTCTCTCATATTTCATTAAAGGCACTTGAGAAAGACACACATTTGGGGACTGAAGCCCTTGGTATTTTAAAAGCAGATGTTGATAACCTGGGTCTCATTTTCTCCTGTGGACTCAAGCGTTACAGCTTGTCGCGACTTGCCACCCTGAGCAGACAGATGAATTACTATTTCTCAATCTATGTGCCGTATGTACTAAGCACACAAGAGGCATTTAAAGACATCTACACCGTATTTGCAGGTGGTGACGACCTTTTCCTGATAGGTCCATGGAATAGAATTGTTGAATTTGCTTTATTTCTCAGTGAATCCTTTAAAGGCTATGTATGTGGTAACGTACAAATTACCCTGTCCGCTGGCATAAGCGTTCACAAACCAGGAGAGCCGATTTCTTCTATTTCCGAAAGAGCAGAAACAGCGCTTAAAAAATCTAAGGCAAACGAGAGAAATTCCGTTACAGTTTTTGAAGAAACGGTAAAATGGAAGGAATTTGGGGAGTTAAACACCATCAAAAAAGAGATTGAAACATGGATGGATAAATCATTCATCAATAATGCCATGTTGTTCAGATTAAATACCTTTTCCCATATGGCAAAACAGGAGAAGGAACTTTTAGAAGGATTAGAAGAAAAGGGAGAAATTGATGTGGAAGATTGGGATTGCCTGAAATGGAAGTCCAACTTTAAGTATAATCTTGTGAGAAATATTGGTAAAAAATTAAAAGGAGACGAAAAAGACAAGGCAATAAAGGATGTGGAAAAAGCTGCTATATGGCTTGTTCAATATGGTGGTGCTATGAAGATTCCGGTGTGGCAGATTATTTATAACCAAAGATAAAACGGAGGAAATATTTATGGAAGTGCAATTTTGGAAAAACAAAGATAAAAAACAGATTGATCCAGAATTGTTTTCTGCAAAAGCGGAAGCATTTGCCGATCAAATTTCAAATGAAAGCGGTGAAAGGACAAACAATCCTACACAAATCAGAAAATTTTATGATGAAGTATTGCGATTTGATAGTATGTTAAAAGGCATTCCGGAAGAAAAGCAAAAAGAAGAATTCGAGAAAATGCTACCTTACATCAAGATGCTTAATGCTAAAGCAGCGTATGCATTGGGTAGAGACGAACTAATATCTAAGGGATTTAAAGACTTTATTGCTGCTGCTGTTAAACAAACACATGATAAAGATGATTTTGATGCCTTTGCAGGTTTGTTTGAAGCATTTATGGGATTTTATAAGTATGCATATAAAAGCAAGAAAGATCAAAATAGATCAGGAGGGAGAAGATGAGACTCTCGGCAATCAAAAAACTTGAAGGTACGATTACCTTAAAAAGTGGTTTACATATAGGGTCAGGCGATATGGAAATGCACATCGGAGGTACTGATAGCCCTGTGATAAAACATCCCCACACTTTAGAACCGTATATTCCAGGTTCTTCACTAAAAGGGAAAGTCAGATCCCTTTTGGAAATGGAGAGTGGATTGATGATTTATACAGAGGGAAATGTGATATCAGTCGATACACTGACTAAAGTTAGGAATAATCAGGATTTGAAAGCTAAAGGTGTGGCAATCCTGAAGATCTTTGGTTCAAGCGGCGCTGACAAGGAAGACGAACAGGTATTCGGGCCTACAAGGGTTTCTTTTACCGATTGTTTTCTTGATGACGAATGGAATAAAAAGGCAAGAGATAAACGATGGCTCTTAACAGAAGAAAAATCAGAAAACGTTATTGATAGAATTAAAGGTACCGCTAGAGATCCACGGTTTATTGAACGTGTGCCAGAAGGAACAAAATTTAAATTTCTTGTTACTTTTAAGATATTGCAGGATGGAGATGACAATCTATTTGATACGGTACTCTTAAAAGGACTTAAACTACTCGAAATGGATGCGCTCGGCGGAAGCGGAAGCAGGGGATATGGAAGAATTGCATTTGAGTTTTACGACCCGAAAGTAAATGATAATTTTAAGGCATTTAATCCTTTTTGAACAGGAGGCAAAAAAGCATGAAAAAGGCAGTAATTGAAATTGATAATAATCAAATTGTCAGGGCTTTAGAACAATTACCTCAAGACGAGATAAAAAAGGTAATTGATACCCTTTTTTTAAAGGGATTATATAAGAAACCTGACTTTGAGAAGGTGTCTGCAAAAACCAAAAAAATTGTAAAAAAACATAAACTCAAACCCGAAGTCATAGAGGAAGCTATCCAGTGGGCGAGAAGACAAAAGTAGTTATTGATACAAACGTAATTGTGTCAGCGTTTGGCTGGGGCGGAAAACCGGCGGATGTTATCAGACTTATAACGAGCGGTAAAATACTAAATTTCACAAGTAGTGAAATGTTTACCGAGCTTAAAAAAGTCGTTGGCTATCCCCGACTTGCCTTTTCAGAAACATCACAGGCAGAAATTATGGAAATAATATTTAACGCTTCTTCAATCGTTGACATACATGAATCGGTGAACATTATAGATGATGATGCGGAAGATAATAAGATTCTTGAATGTGCAATATCTGCCGGTGCTGAGTTTGTTATTTCAGGTGACAAGCACCTTCTAACATTAAAAAGCTTCGAAGGAATAAAAATCGTAACTCCAGAAGACTTTATTGAGACGTGGAGTTTAAAAAAATGAAAACATATGAAATAATCATCAAACCTGTTACAGGTTTTGGAACACCTTTAAAGGGCGATACTATTTTCGGACACTTCTGCTGGCAGATTGCATACGATGAAACGTTAGCCGGCAAAACGCTCGATAATCTCCTGTTGAATTACCAAACAAAACCCTTTGCCGTCTTTTCATCCGCATATCCCGGATTTTGTGTGGGAGAGAGTTCCTGCTATGCCCTGAAAAGGCCCGATTTGCCTTTGAATATGGTGTTCGCCCTGTCAGAAGACAAGAAACAAAATATCGAAAAACGAAAGGAACGTAAGGCAGAGAGATGGATGATACTTCAGAAAGAAAGGAAAATTTCTTCCTTTAAGACATTGAAGTATTCAGATGATAAAAAATTATTCGAAGGCGATATAAAAGCATACCTGAGTGACAAGACAGGAAGGGATATAAAAGGAGCAGTTTCAAAGACTTTTATTACCATCTTTTCACAATCCCACAATAAAATAAACAGACTTACCGGCACAACCAGCACAGAAGGCTTTGCTCCCTTTACTGTTGATCAGCGTGTTTTTTATCCGGAAACAGAATTGACAATTTTTGTAGGAATTGACGATGCTTTTATAAACATACAACAGGTAAAGGAAGGACTCGAAAGAATCGGAAAATGGGGTTTTGGGAAGGATGCATCAACGGGACTTGGCAGATTTGAGGTCATCAGGGAAAGCGAAATAGACCTCACAAAAATGGGCAGCGAATCGCCGAACGCTTGTTATACCCTTGCCCCATGCGTTCCTGAAAGGGCTACCTTTTCGGATATGTTCTTTAACCCCTTCACACGGTTTGGACGACATGGAGATATTTTTGCCAAATCGCCAAACCCATTTAAAAACCCTGTGATCATGGCGGACGAAGGCGGCATATTTAAACCAAAAGACAGAGAGGTATTCAAGAAACCATACATAGGAAGCGCAGTACTGAATATTTCAAAAACAGAGCCAAAATCTGTAGTCCAGGGCTATTCCCTCTATATTCCTGTAAAGGTGGAGGTATAATTGATGGAAAAACCTTTAAAAGTCAAGCTCCATATACTATCACCAGTGCATATCGGTTGCGATGATGTGTATGAACCGACCAGTTTTGTAATTGATGAGAGAACAAATACCCTGATAGAGTTCGAGCCAATGGACTTTGTTAAAACACTTAATTACGAGCAAAAAAATGAGTTAATAAAGGTTTATTCAGATGATAATCTGCTTTCTATATTCAAATTTATCAAAAGAGCTTACAAGTCTGCGATTGGTGGTAGGAAAGTAAGTATATCATCCGGTCTTTCTGCACACTATAAAAAAGTGCTTGCCATAGCTTCTTATGATAAGAAAACCGTCATTCAGCAATTTACTATAAACAAAACGACTTATAATCCACAAAATAATATACCGTACATTCCAGGTTCATCCATAAAAGGATCAATGAGAACAGCCTATTTAAGTAAATTGGCAAAGGATAGAAATATTACCGGACGTACAGACAAAGCAAAAGATTTAGAACATGACCTGCTGTATGGTAGTTTTGATAAAGATCCGTTCAGGATGGTCAAGGTTTCTGATTTTATGCCAGCAGGTGATGTAAAAGTTAAGATTATATACGCTGTGAATAGGAAAAAACGTAATGGTGTGGTATCCACCATGGCAGACAACGGTCCACCCCAGATACTTGAAATTATTCAAAGTGACTCTATATTTGAAGGGATAATCAACATACAACAACCTGAAAAAATTGCAGGCATCGCGAGAACAATTAGGAAAGAAGAATTTTTAAAATCAATGAATGCTTTTTATATGCCGCTATTCGAGGGAGAGAACAAGGTTACAAAAGAGATTAATGCAGGCTCAATTGTTGGTAACAGAATTAATGAGAAGTTCAAACATAAGTTGGGTCTGACGGCATTCATACTCCGAATAGGAAGACATTCAGGTGCCGAGTCAGTAACTGTTGAAGGAAACAGGTATATTAAAATCATTCAGAAAAATAGACAACCGCCTAAATTCCTTAATCACGCAACTACCTTCTGGCTTGCCTCTGAATCAAGTAAACCAAACACCAATAGTGGACTCGTTCCTTTCGGATGGGTAGTAATGGAGATTTTGTAATGTTTGAAATTTACATTTTATCAAATCTGTACCAGTGGATTGCATATAGAGAGGGCAATTCTCTTTGGTTCTTATGCAAAAGGCGCAGAAAACATCTGGAGTGATATTGATATTGCTTTAGTCTCAAAGGATTTCACGGGTATTGGATTCTATGATAGGAAACGGGTGAATCCGTTTCTCATAAAGGTAGATTCCCGTATTGAACCGCACCCGTTTAAGCCAGAAGATTTTACAGAAGATAACCCCATGGTAAAGGAAATTCTGAAACAGGGAATAGAAATATCTTGATTGTATAGGAATTTTCATTTTATGTAAGCGGTTTTCAGGATGGCACGGACTGTACAGACGCATAATAATGCGTCTCTACGTTTGTCCGTGCGTCTTGAACGGAGATATGGTTTACCCGTGGACGATAAAACACTGACAAACAGAGTTTGTCAGTGCCACCCTCCATAAGGCAGGTAAAATAATAGCGGAAAATCAGGTATGAAAAAGATACTTGTCTCACTTATCAGCGAACAGACTATTCCAAATATTATAGTTGCCGCTTATTATAAACCGGATATTCTGTGGTTCATTTCTACGGAGAGGATGGAAAGGGAAAGAAAAACTGAGTGTATAGAAAGTACCCTGAGATTAAAAGGTCTTTTATCTTCAACCAAAGATATTAAAAAAATAGTCGTAGATCAGGATTCTTTGACTGATTGCATGAATAAGATAGAAGGTCTCATTGAAGAAGTAAGCGATGAAGTTGAGTACAGGGTTAATATCACAGGCGGAAACAAGGTTATGGCGCTTGTAGCCTATGAAATATTCAGGGATATAGGCCAGAAAGTTCTCATAAACTATATACCTTTCGGAAAGAATGAACTTGTGCAGATCTTCCCAAGAGAAAGACCTCTGAAAATTTGCGAGATCAGAGAACGTTTAAATCTCGAGGAATACCTGTGTAGCTATGGCTTCAGGATTCAGAACAAAAATAGCTTAGAAAGGGTAATGACAAATGCTCTTCAGCACAAAGAAGACTCACAATGGATTTTGGATAATTACGAGCAATTAAAAGGATTGATGGGTTTTCTGTATGAAAACCTGAAAGGTGCAAGAAATCAGAAAGGTTATCATCTGTCAGCTACTTTTGATAAGGAGCCTGCAAGCATTGAACGAGAACTGTTAAGGAATCATGGTTTTGTGGTAAAAGGCAAATTAATCACCAAAGATATGAAAAAGGATGAAATAGTCTATTTAACCGGTGGTTGGTTCGAGGAATATGTGTTTAATGAGGTCTGCGATATCCTGCAAGATAAAATCCTTGACGATGCTAAGATAGGGGTAAAGATTGAAAGTCCCGGCGGCACGTCAAACGATCTTGATATAGCTTTTATGAAAGGTAACAGGTTTTACTATATAGAATGTAAAACACTGGGAAATGAAAAAGAACAGAACATAATCAGGGATGAAGTTTATAAAAAGGGTGCAATATCCACCTTGCTTGGTAAAGGTGAGGAACGGGCTATAATTTGCACTACCCAGAGTCAAATAAATAAATTTATACTTACAAGGGCGCGCGACTATGGCATTGAAATCCTGTCTATTGAGCAGGTGAGGAAGTTAAGGATTTTGTTAAGGGAAAGATTTGGTGTTCAAAATAACGCAGGTATTTGAAATAGTGTTCATTGAATTATGAACTATAGTATCCAAGAGATGAAACTGAACAGAATAGGGAGAAAGTTGAGTCTCTGGCTACCAGGCAAGTGTGTGAAACGGAGAGGATTCTTAACATGTCATTGCGAGGGTAGAGACGTAAAATCTTGCGTCTGTACCGAAGCAATACTTTGAATAGTTCAGAGGCGTAGAGACGCAAGATTTTACGTCTCTACGAAAAGACCATCGCAATGACAGACTGGGGAATCTTTCTTTAGTTGATGATATGTTCGGTTTCATCATTCGGATACTATAAATAAGACACTGACAAACAGAGTTTGTCAGTGCCACCCTGTTGGCCGTATAAATAAAATGAAAAAGCCTTTACAATTAAATTACAATACAACTCTCTGTTCTTAAAGGCTGTTAAACAGTCGATTGCCAGAAGGGCAAAACATTATCTGGAAGAACATGATCATAATTGGCTGGATAAATTAACTGTTATAGTATTCAAGAGATGAAACCGAACAGGATATGGAGAAAGTCAAGACTTTTGCTCTATGCAAGTGTATAGGATGTACGGAATCCTTAACCATGTCATTGCGAGGGCCTTTTCCGAAGCAATCTTTTTTATAGTGCCAGATTCAACCAGAGCAATGGACAAATTATACTGCGTTTACATAATGACGAATAAAAATAATACCGTACTCTACACAGGGGTCACGAATAATCTTAAAAGAAGAGTATATGATCACAAAGAAAAGATCAGAGAGGGATTTACAAAAAAGTATCATGTTACAAAATTAGTATATTATGAGATATTTCGTGACGTAAGAAACGCCATATCCCGGGAGAAGCAAATTAAGGGTGGCTCAAGGGCTAAAAAAACAGAATTAATTAGTGGGATGAATACAGGGTGGAAGGATCTCTATGATGGTTTATGAGATTGCTTCGGAAAAGACCCTCGCAATGACAGGCTGGGTAGTCTTTTGTCAGTTAAGGATATGTTCGGTTTCATCCTTTGGATACTATAAATACGGATCAAGAGAGGTTTTTGGGTTTTGGCAGGCGGGTCCAGGCTACGATCGAAATATCGCAAGCAAAGACGATCTTTTTGAGAAGATTCACTATATGCACAGGAATTCGGTACGCAGAGGACTTATTCTTAATCCACAAGAATGGAAGTGGTCAAGTGCAGGTTGGTATGCAGGAGAAAGAGAGGTTGTTTTAGCTGTTGATAAAATGAATCTTTAAATAGAGAAAAGGGTGGCATGGACCGTACAGACGCATAATAATGCGTCTCTACATTTGTCCATGCATGTTTGAGTATGCAAAACTTCTATAGAGTACGTTGGAGAATAATAAAATGATCAAGGCTATGATAATTTCTGTAGGTGGAACGCCGGCGCCGATTATAAAATCCATTACAGAATACCAGCCGGAATTTGTATCCTTCTTTGCCTCTCAGAATACCTGCGACCAGGTGTCGGAGATTAAAAAGGGGATAAACGGGGCGGGGCATACCATAAAAAACGAAATAACCCTGGTCGATGATGTCAACGACCTTTACCACTGTTTCAGCAAGGCGGAAGAGGCGGTAAAAAGGGTGCGGTCTAAGGGATTTAACAACGAAGAGGTTATTGTGGATTATACCGGAGGGACAAAGAATATGTCCGTCGCCCTTGCCCTTTCCGCCGTTACTCACGGATTCAGCTTTTCCTATGTAGGAGGGACAGAAAGGACAAAGGATGGTGTGGGAATCGTTATCGATGGTAAGGAGAAGGTATGCAAGAACATCAACCCATGGGACTTCCTTGCCATAGATGAACGGAAGAAGATATCCTTCCTGTTCAACACCTATCAGTTTAAAGCAGCAAATGCGCTGGTAGAAGATATTTTGGGAAAAAATATCAGCCACAAGAGTGTCTTCAAAAAACTTGGTTTCCTTATTGACGGGTATTATAGCTGGGACATCTTCAAACATGGTGAAGCAGCCGGTAAATTTGAAAGGGCAAGGATGGAAGAACTCCTGGAGGCAGATGATGAAAGAATACGGTCATTTACAAAGGCAACTATTCAACTCAAGCCACAACTGGAGCTACTTTCCCGGCAACAAAGGCAGCCCGACAGATTATTTATCCTGGACATATTCTCAAATGCAGAAAGACGTTATGAGGAAGGAAAGATAGATGATGCCGTAGTACGGCTCTACAGGGTCGTTGAAATGCTCGCCCAGGAAAGGTTACTGAACAAACATGGGATAGACACGGGCAATGTAAGTGAGGAAAAAATACCGCAACAGGTGAGGGATGAATTTGTCAGTAAATACAAAGATAAAAGAGATGGAAAGATAAAAGCGCCACAAAATGCTGCATTTGGATTACTCGAGGCGCTGGGGGATGATCTGGGCAAGGAATTTAACAAACGTCTGTCACAATTCCGCCAGATTCAATCCCAGAGAAATCACTCGTATCTTGTGCATGGATTTGTCTGTGCAAAGGAAAATACCTACTCGATATTTAAGGAGTTTATTCTTGATCTCAACATATTCAAGCTGGATGAGGTAATCGTATTTCCCAGGCTCAATATATAAGAGCCTATTCAAAAACCTAAGTGTCATTCTTCGGAGAGACGGGTTTCAAACCCTCTCTACCTTTTACACAGAATGCCAATCCTTGTTTTCGGATAGGCTCTAAGTGGTACTTCTTATGAATAGTTCCGTAGAAGCAATATTATGAGAAGCTATTCCAAAACCGTATTTTTATACAGGATACCTCTCTCCACCTTCAAATGATTCTAGACAGGAAATTAAGGTTTTGGAATGACCACCAGGAGAAATTGTCTGTGTGATGCGCGCAGACAGGGAGATATTTTTAAGCCCCGTTAGGGGCAAAATATTAATAGAAAAAAATCATACACAAGACCATTCTCCACCTTCAAATGATTCTAGACAGGAAATTAAGGTTTTGGAATGAGCACCAGGAGAAATTGTCTGTGTGATGCACGCAGACAGGGAGATATTTTTAAGCCCCGTTAGGGGCAAAATATTAATAGAAATAAATTATACACAAGACCATAGCTCCAGAGGAGCGACATATTTTTCTTTACTCTAAACTTTTCAGCCAGTCTCTAAATTTACACCTTTTCTCTTACAAAAATTTATTCTAAGCAACGTATGGCAAATACATATACTCAGATATACATACATATTGTCTTTTCAGTTCAAGGGAGGCTGAATCTTATAAAAGGTGAATGGAAGGACGAATTATACAAATACATTACGGGAATTATTAAAGGTCAGGAACAGAAACTCTACATAATCAATGGCATGCCGGATCATACCCATATTCTTTTGAGTTTAAAACCTCACATTGCTATATCTGATCTTATAAGAGACATAAAGGCGAATTCATCAAGGTTTATTAATGAAAAAAGCTGGACAAGAGGAAAATTCCAATGGCAAGAGGGATTTGGTGCATTCTCGTATGGCCGTTCTCAATTAGAAGATGTAGTGGAATACATAAAAAATCAAGAAGAACACCATCGGAAAAAGACATTTAAGGAAGAATACCTTGAATTTTTGAAAAAATTCCAGGTTCCATATGATGAAAAATATCTTTTTACCTGGATTGAATAAATATGTCGCTCCTATGGAGCTAATTGTACGTAACATGGTATTTTTCTACTAATATTTAGCTCCTAACGGAGCTTATACCAATTTGCTTTCAAACACTAAAATATAATCCAATTGAATCCTGCCATATACAGCATATAAGTACCTGAACATAAATCTTTGCATATAGGGGTTTTCAGTATGCAAAAATTTATGTCCCGGTACTTATAAGAGTAAAATCCATCGGGGTTAAAAATCATTGGCTGAAGAGAAAATCCCGAAGGGATGATATGATTATAGTAAAGACCGTAACACAATATTTAACCTCGAAGGGGTGGTATACAACGGCAATAATGAAAATATATCACCCCTTCGGGGTTAGAAAATAATTGCGTATCGATATGCTATAATAATTACATCCCTTCGGGATTAAAAAAACCATGCGAAAATAATTACGGTGTTGTTTGGGCGTTCAAACCAATAGTATCTGATTTACAATTGACAAAAGCTTATCTAAAGATATTAGACAATCTTTAGATAAGTACCTGACCACAAATTTTTGTACCTGTATCTTTGTATACAGGGGTTTTCAGTATGCAAATATTTATGTTCAGGTACTTAGAAGACCCAGTATTTTTATTATTAAGTCCCGGATTGTATAACCTAATTAAGGTATCAATAATTAATACGCTATGAAGATTCCCTATAAACGCTTTACATTTATCCTGGAGGCTGTGGAAGAAATACAGCTTCCTCCATATAAAGGGTCTACCTTCAGGGGGGCATTTGGTACGCAGTTCAAAAAAGTTGTCTGCGCCCTGAAGAAAGAGGATTGCCGCGACTGCCTGCTCAAGCAGGGATGCGTCTATGCATATGTCTTTGAATCCCATTCGCCGGATGAGGCCAACATACTCGGTAAGGTAAATGCTATTCCTCACCCGTTTATCATAGAGCCACCGGAAGAGGAAAAGCAAAGGTATCTCGCAGGGCAGACATTTTCCCCTGGCCTGATACTCATTGGCGAGACGATACAATACCTGCCCTATTTTATTTACACCTTTGACCTACTGGGGAAAAATGGCATTGGCAGGGGAAGGGGAAGTTGCCGGCTACAAGAGGTATACACGGTCAGTACCCAGGGCGATACTCAATTAATCTACTGTTCCAAAACCCGTAAAATCGAGCCCTTCAGCAAAGAATGCATAGATTTAAGTCAACCTATCCTGTCGGTAATGGAAGGAGGTGTTCCAAACGCTGTACATGGCACTCCTGAAGAAATTACCCTGAGATTTCTCACGCCTACCCGTCTGAAGTATGATGGCAAACTTACCATTGATCTGGAATTTCATATCTTTATCAGGCAGCTTCTGAGGCGATTGTTTTTGCTCAGGCATTATTATTGTAAAGATAATTCGGCAGATGCTGCATTGTCTGGTGAAGGATATCATCGCATACTCATAGACGACGCACGCTCAATAGGCATAAAGGAATCAAATCTTCAATGGTGCGATTGGGAACGATATTCCCGCAGGCAGGATACCAGGATGAAACTTGGTGGATTTGTGGGAGATATCGTATATAAGGGTTCCATTTCACCATTTTATCCTTTTATAGAGGCGGGGAGGATACTCCATGTTGGTAAGGGAACGAGTTTTGGGCTGGGAAAGTATAGAATCGTGGATTGAAATGTTTCTGAAATATTTCTTTTTTTGCGTTTTGATGATAATGATAACATAATATAAAAAGATTAACCACGAAGAACACAAAGATTAACCACAAAGGACACAAAGATTAACCACGAAGGACACTAAGAAAAAAACCTTCGTGGTTAATCTTTGTGTCCTTCGTGGTTAAAAGTCCATAAAATAAATCACAAGGAACACAATGACAGAAAATGAGCTTTCACATAAGATAATAGGGATAGCAATAGAGGTTCATAATGCGCTTGGTCCTGGTTTGCTGGAAAGCGCATACAAAGAATGTATGTATTACAAAATTGGCAAATCAGGACTTTTTGTCGAAAAGGAAAAACCGATGCCGCTGTTCTTTGAAGAAGTAAGATTAGAATGTGGTTACCGGATAGATTTGTTAGTAGAAAATAAGCTATTGATTGAAATAAAAAGCGTAGATGCACTAAACAATATTCACCTTGCACAGACTCTTACCTATTTGAAATTAGGAAATTACACATTGGGGTTACTGATAAATTTTAATGTTGCCAGATTAAAAGACGGTATACAAAGAGTAATAAACGGAACCCTATGAACCCTATTTAATGCTCTGTGTCCTCTGTGGTTTCTCTTTGTGCCCTCTGTGGTTCATCTTTGTGTTCTTTGTGGTTAACCTTTGTGTTCTTTGTGGTTAACCTTTGTATCCTTTGTGGTTCTTCTTTATCCAGGTACTATACCATGCAAAGAGATCTCTATATTGTAGCATACGATATATGTACACCAAAACGCCTTAACCGGATGCGGTATTTCCTGAAGGGATTCAGCACGGGTGGTCAGAAGTCGGTCTTTGAGTGTTTCCTTACACAAGGAGAACTGAAAGAGGTCATTACCGGCGTTTCAAATATTATTGATGAAAGCGCAGACCGGGTCCATATCTTCCCGATGGATGGGAGGAGCAGAGCGCGCACCTTTGGCGCAGCAGTGCCCCCGAAAGATCCGGAATTTTTTTACTTTGGATGAAAGATACCATGGGAACCTTATATATTGATAGAAAAGGATATCAGATAAAACTTGACGGCGAATCAATTGCCTTTTACCTGGACGGGAAAAGGGAAGGCATTGTTCCTGTACGCCCACTCGACAG
The DNA here is from genome assembly GCA_005524015.1 of Candidatus Jettenia ecosi. Classification (GTDB taxonomy): domain Bacteria; phylum Planctomycetota; class Brocadiia; order Brocadiales; family Brocadiaceae; genus Jettenia; species Jettenia ecosi. The sequence goes on along the minus strand of SULG01000037.1, from coordinate 3,687 downwards.
GGTAATAATCGCCGGCAATAACACGGTAGACACAAGCGTACTCAACAAACTTGCAGAAAATGGGTGTAACGTCATATTCCTGTCAGGCAGAGGTCTTCAGTACAGGGGCATTCTCACCGGCCGCATTCATAACAATGGCATCCTGAGGATTAAGCAATATGAGAAGTCTCTGAATAAGGATTTTACCGTGGCGATAGCGAAGGAAATTATCCTTGAGAAGATAGAGAAGCAGCGTGAATTTCTTGGAGAGGCAATAAAAATCAGGGGGATTGAAAACCTGAAGGCCACATTTTGTAATGTCTTTAATATTCTTGCGAATATTGCGGAAGGAATTACTGCGAAATGTGAGGCCATTGAGAGCCTGAGGGGATATGAGGGCGCCGCTTCAAATGCCTATTTCTCTGCGTTTACCGATCTTTTCCCGGCCTCTCTGGGGTTTGAAAACCGCACCAGGAGGCCGCCAACAGACCCCGTAAATGCGATGCTCTCACTCTGCTATACGTTGATTCATTATGAAGCGGTAAGGGAGATACAGGTTGCGGGGCTTGATCCTACCATTGGCTTTTATCATTGCTTTGATTACGGGCGGGAATCCCTTGCCTGCGACCTGATTGAACCGTTTCGCCCTGTGGTAGACCGGTTCGTATGGGAGATGTTTAAAGAGGGAAAATATACCTCAAAGGATTTTGTACAGGAGAACGGAGGCGTTTATTTAAAGAAAGACGCCAGGAAGGAATTTTATCCGGCTTACGAAGCATGGGCTGAAACGGTGAGAAAAGACATTACCAGGAAGATACGAAATATTTCAGTGAGGGTCATGGATGGAAAGAACACTTTACCTGAATGAAAATACAACGCTTGATGTTATAAGAGACGGGCCTTCTCTTGTAGTAAAAGAAGAAGGAAAGTCAGGCAGGCGTGTGCCTGCACGAATGATTCAACGGGTAGTAATTACCGGGAATATCAAACTGGAAACAGGTTTGATAACCCTCTTTACCCAAAATAATGTTCCCATAACGTTTCTGGATAAAAAAGGCAACCAGATAGCGGTAACCCTGCCGTACAAACAGCATCTGTCAGAACATTATAAAGCGCAAAGAATATTCCTTGAATCGGATTATACTACCCGGCGGTTTATGACCTTTCTGAGGGCATATCGCCAGAGGGTTCAGATCGATGTCCTGAAAAGGCTGTTGAAAAGCCAGATGCCGGATCACTATGTTACCGTTGGACTCAAGGAAGAGGAGTATCAGCAGGCAATAGATACTGCCACATCACCGTATCGTGAAATATTTCACTCTATTCATAATGCCGTTTCTGCACTCTTTGGAGAAATGGTTATAAGTAAATTAATAACATCTGAACTCGATCCGCATATAGGAGTGATGCACAGGAGGCGTGATTTCGGTCTTGCCCTGGATATTTGCCATATACTTGGACCGGAGACCGATCTCCAAACCATTCAATTCTTTTGTGGGAAAAAAGGCATTGATTATCGTAAAAACAAAGAGATGTCGTCTGAAGAGAGAAAGACAATAGCGGTACGTTTTGAAAATAGAAAAGATGTCCTGGCAACCATGACAGAGCATATTATTGATGGTATATTTGAGCTTATCAGGGAATTGAGGTTTAGCGGGGAATTCAACCAATATTTATAAGTGCTATAATATTTCAAGGATGAAACCGAACATATCCTCAACAGAGGAGAGACTATCCCACTGGTCATTGCGAGGGTCTTGTCCGAAGCAATCCTTTGCATGCTTCAGAAGAGATTGCTTCGGACAAGACCCTCGCAATGACATTTTAGGGATTCCATAGCGTTCCATGTACCAGTATACAATCAAAGACTCAACTTGCACCATATTTTGTTCGGTTTCATCTATTTGATACTATATGAAGAGCAATTATATCGTCTGTTACGACATTACCAGTGAAAAAAGGCTAAGGCAGGTGTTTAAAACACTCAAGGGAATAGGTACGCATATACAGTATTCGGTATTTTTTTGTAAACTTACGTGGCAGGAATTAACAGGATTGAAAGAGAAGCTTGAAGGCATCATTGATGGCAACGAAGACGATATACGGATTTATCCGATGCCATCTCATAGTAAATGTGTCGTGCTTGGTCAGGGCGATAGGATTCCGGAGGGGGTAGAAATATTCTTATGAAATATTTCAGAAATATTTCCATGCTAACTTTTCATAGATCTGCTATACTGAAAAATCGGTTTTGTAAATACTTGATAATACATGAGAAAGGAAAGGGGTGCTATATGAACGAAGACCTGTAATAGAAGGGATTGCGACGATGATATGTTATGCTATATGGTGTTCTACCTGCATATGAACGAAGACCTGTAATAGAAGGGATTGCGACGGCTTATCAAGCCTATTTGCCCCTTTCGGGGCATATGAACGAAGACCTGTAATAGAAGGGATTGCGACTGAGTCAGCCGAACATCTATCACATGTACGGCTTATATGAACGAAGACCTGTAATAGAAGGGATTGCGACGCTTTTACATATTACATCTGAAAAACTGCCCGATGATATGAACGAAGACCTGTAATAGAAGGGATTGCGACAACAATTGATCTTCTATTTGTTTTATAGCTTCGTATATGAACGAAGACCTGTAATAGAAGGGATTGCGACTCGGTAATGTATTGCTTTGCCTCCTCTTCTGATCTCATATGAACGAAGACCTGTAATAGAAGGGATTGCGACTGTAATAAGACCATTGATAACGCAGGGGATAATATATGAACGAAGACCTGTAATAGAAGGGATTGCGACCTGCATTATCCTTGGTTAGTTCACTGATAACGGTTGATATGAACGAAGACCTGTAATAGAAGGGATTGCGACCGGGGACTTAAGAAGGCCATTAGGGCACATTGTACCATATGAACGAAGACCTGTAATAGAAGGGATTGCGACCCACACCAACAATTTTATCTGATTCGGGTAATTCTTATATGAACGAAGACCTGTAATAGAAGGGATTGCGACACTTGCATTGTTAGCTGATGAGTTAACCGATTCATATGAACGAAGACCTGTAATAGAAGGGATTGCGACTCCCCTGGAGCTACCCAAACATGATAGCCGACAAACAATATGAACGAAGACCTGTAATAGAAGGGATTGCGACCATGCATCAATATTTAACCTGTATTGAGTGAAAAGATATGAACGAAGACCTGTAATAGAAGGGATTGCGACTGTATTGGGTTCAGCATAGTTATCCTTTTTCGTTATATGAACGAAGACCTGTAATAGAAGGGATTGCGACTTACCGCTTTCGCGGTAAATTGAGTAGGATACTCATATGAACGAAGACCTGTAATAGAAGGGATTGCGACGACAGGGGAAATCTCTTTCCCCTCCACAGTTTTGATATGAACGAAGACCTGTAATAGAAGGGATTGCGACTTCTCTACTCTGCTATCATTCTCCCTTGACACTAACCATATGAACGAAGACCTGTAATAGAAGGGATTGCGACGGCCCAAACATCGACAATCCCTGTCGATGCAGTACCCGATATGAACGAAGACCTGTAATAGAAGGGATTGCGACAGGGAGAGCAATCCCCTTTGTGCCTTTTTTTCAGTCATATGAACGAAGACCTGTAATAGAAGGGATTGCGACATCATGCGACAACTTCAGGGCAACCAAGGTAA
>SULG01000036.1 GCA_005524015.1 Candidatus Jettenia ecosi | reverse complement strand
GACTCCGTATAAAAATTATGGGTTCAATTTGCAAAATTGAACCTGCAATGAAGTATCTATAGATAGTGATGGATTTTTGAAGAAGTTACATGAATCTTCCCAGTAAAAATCTTCGGAAAGGAAAGAAATACATTTTTTGTCATTCCCACGCAGGTGGGAATCCAGGACCCTTTCCTGTTTCTTCCGCATGCTGGATTCCCGATAAAGACGTTCGGGAATGACAGGAGGAACTACGGTACATTATACAAATCCAAAATCGGTGTGTTTTTCATAACCAGGGCGAACACAAGGCGCTCACCCCCATATGCATCAAGCTAAGGATTTTTGTATCCAGGGAGCCTTCACCCCTGGCTATGGACTTCCAGCCCTTCGGGCCTATGATGGAGTAGCTTGTTCCCAAACTCTTCCCCGTTTACACGAGGACATGATTTGGGAACACAATTGCCTGGAAACTCTGTTTCGAGAGCCTATAGTTCTGAGAGATCATACGATCAGTTACTTCTTGATTCGGGAAACAGAGTTTCTCGGACACGTATAGATAAATTCATCAGAATTATGGTATATCCTGGTTTACAATCTCATATAATGGAGAGGAATTTCAAAGCCATTCTGTAGGGCAACCCTTTAGGGTTGCTATCCTCGTGTATGTGTTCAGGGGGGCGGCAAGGCTAAACAGGCTGTCCGAGAATGCAATTACCACCTGCAACATATGCTGTATGTTGCGTCTATTGCAATAGTTAATCAATATATAGTACGGATTTGATCCGTAAAAACAATTCTCGGACAGCCTGTTTAGCCTTGCCCTACATCTTACGAAGGGATAAAAGTCACCGAGGCCTGCTTTAACGTAAATAGGAAAAGAATGACAACGGAGCATTTCTGCTTAAGTTATCTATATATTCCCAAAAAGAGTTTGGAAACAAGTCGGGTAGCGTTTAGCTTGATGCATATGGAGCTCACCCTTACCTCGGTTTTGCGCCGTATTCTGACTGGATCAAGATGGATGAAGCCGGTCAACTATTAAAAAATATTCCTCTGTAGAGACGCAAAATCTTGCGTTGCTACAATTGGAACTAAGGATGTGTTTCTTTATTATTGAAAGAAAAAAAGATCGAATTTCCTATACATCCAGATAAATACAACTTGCTCGTCAGCTTGAGATTATAAGGTGTGGACGACCGGTATTGATCTTCAAAGATAGAAAAGATACTAACGAATTATTATGTGAAAAATTTCTCCTTGAGTGTTCGTTTAAATAAGCTATACTTGCACGAAAGTTTCATTATGCAGACAACACGTGCTTGTAGAAGTATAGATTATATTGAGGTCTAATCCACTCAATTCTCATAACTTTTCGCTCTTATCAATTTGATGCAAAAGAAATTGTTATCACGGTATTCAATAATGGAGGCTATGTAAATACGATGAAAATGAAGGCAGGTCTTATTGCACTTTTTATCGTCATTTCGTCTTTCTTTTTTTTGAAGAATCATCCAGTGTGTGGGCAAACGGAAAACCGGAAACTCCCTGTTGCTGGTAAACTGGTTGCCACAGGAGAGGTAAATACCGTAGACGCCCTTACTGATATTATTCAAGTGATTGTAGAATTAGGGAAAGAAATCGAAGACAATAAGACGAAACTCCATATGGCGGAAACACACGAAGAGAGATCAGAAATATCGAAAGAAATTGATAAACTGAATGAACGGTTGGGATCTCTCAAGGTAAATTTTGAGGAAATTGCAACGGGTCTGGATTTGGGAACGTTTTATGCAAAACCACAAAAACGTTTCGATTGGAAGGAGGAAATCCAAACCCTGATAGGGCCAATTATTAATGACTTGAAAAGCATGACTGCCCGCCCCCGGTTAATCGAAAATCTGCGAACACAAGTGGCTTACTACGAAAAGCAAATTTTCCTGGTAAAAAATGCCACAGAAAACATTCATAATCTTGCTGCTCAAGTGAAAGGTGAAAATCTGAAAAATCAACTCGTTGACCTTGAAACTGACTGGTACAATAAAGGAAGACAAATTTCAAGCCAGCTTACCGTGTCAAAATACCAATTGGCTGATAAATTGAGTGAAAGAAAATCTTTTCTTGAATCGAGCAAAAATGTCGTGCAGGTATTTTTCAAAAGTCGGGGAAGAAATTTTATCTTAGCCGTATTTGCATTCCTTTTTGTATTTTTTTTGCTTCGTTACATTCATCGCAACATCTATAGAGGCAGTTTTATTCACAGGACGGTGGCGAGTTCGTTTTACATTCGTCTTGCAGAAGTGCTATATTATGTACTCACTTTTGTCGGCGCCACGGGGGCGTTGTTGCTCGTATTGTATGTTTGCGGCGATTGGGTTCTTTTGGGTATTGCGTTCATTTTTATTTTAGGGCTTATTTGGGCAGCAAAACAAACCCTTCCTCGTTTCTATGAACAAGGCGCCCTTTTATTAAACTTGGGAACTGTGAAGGAAAACGAGCGCGTGATTTACAATGGCCTTCCATGGAAGGTGGTTTCGTTACACCTATCTACCCACCTTATCAATCCAGAATTGAAGGGAGGGTTGCTCAGGATTCCCATACGAGATCTTAAAGATATCAGATCGCGCCCATACCATCCGGATGAACCCTGGTTTCCTTGTAAAGAAAACGATTGCGTTCTTCTTGCAGATGGGACAATGGGCAGGGTGATTACGCAGACTCCCGAGGTTGTACAACTTCTGCTCGGCGGTGGCAGTTATAAGACGTATCGTACAGAGGAATTTTTGAATCAGAATCCAACCAATATTTCTAAGAATTTCCGCGTTAATGTTACCTTTGGTATTGATTATCAATACCAGTCAATAAGTACTACAGAAATTCCTGAGAAACTGAGAAAAATGATAGAGACAGGGCTTATAAACGAAGGTTATGGAAATGATATGATCAAGTTTACTGTGGAATTTAAAGAAATAGGCGATTCGTCTCTCAACTATGTAATTCTTGCAGATTTTTCGGGACGAGTTGCAAAAGATTATAATAAACTTTCCCGAATTATTCAAAAATTAGCATTGGACACCTGCAATAAATTTGGGTGGGAAATTCCTTACACAACATTTACCATACACACTGCTCCATCCCGGTCTCAGCAAAGAATTTCAGTACCAGTTGAAGTCGCCGCAGATACTGCAAAGGTCGCAGGCAGGGCAAACGTATCAAAATGAGAATAGAGAAATGGGAGTAACAAACAGGGCAATTGCATCAAAATGGGAATTGTTCAGGCCGTTTTGGGTGGCACTGACAAACTCTGTTTGTCAGTGTTTTCTCTTCCCTATCTCTGTGTGCATTCAAACAGGCACGGACAAACCCTGTCCGGACGGCATTGCAAAACTTCAAATTTTAGTTTAATGCATATAAGGCGATGCCCTACCCTATCGGTTAAATTTAATGCGATTGCCCTGAGGTCGCAGGGATTTCATCTTGATGGTCAATACCCTTACGGTTTTCACACTTCATCTGACTTGTGCATTCTCAAACGGCTTTATAAACACACACTTCTTCTCCATTATATACCGTTCGGTTTCAACCACTAATTACAATAATTCAAGCCTGAATGACTGTTATGTTTATCGATAATGAACAAAATCACAAACCGACAACCCCGAAGGGGTGATTTGTATTATGTATTGTATTGATAGTGCATAATCGTATATGTATAATTTATTAGAAGCCGAATATTATAGAAAAATCAACATTACCATGATCAGTCTCAGGAGAAATGCATAGCTCTGCGTCTCCACTATCAAAAATATTATGCATAAAACAGAAATTCTTCCAATTACCAATATGTCCTTAGCAGAACTCGAGGCAGTATGTACCTCAATCGGCGAGCCTGTTTACAGGGCAAAACAAATACTTTCCTGGATTTATAACAAAGGGGCAACTGATTTTGACCAGATGTCCAACCTGCCGAAAGACCTGAGAAAGAAACTTGCAGAAAAGCGCCAAGCCTTCCAAACAACAGTCGATACCCTTACACAAACAAAAGATGAAACGGAGAAATTCTTAGTTCGTTTACCTGATGGGAATGAAATTGAGTGTGTCTTATTACGGGAAGGCAAAAGAATCACCGTATGCGTTTCGACTCAGGTAGGTTGTGCGATGGCCTGCCGGTTTTGCGCAAGCGGCATACCCGGTTTGGAAAGAAATCTTAGCGCTGGTGAGATTGTTGAGCAAGCCCTTCATGTTAAAAATCATTTTCCTCCTGAAGAACGCCTTACCAATATTGTCTTTATGGGTATAGGTGAACCCCTTGCAAATTATGATAATGTTATGAAAGCTATCAGGATTATGAATGCCAAATGGGGGTTGGGAATTGGAGCACGGCATATCACTATCTCAACAGTTGGCGCTATTCGTGGTATACACCGATTGGCGCAAGAGGAGCTTCAGATAAATCTGGCAATATCCCTTCACGCACCGGATGATGTTACCCGGTCTAAAATAATTCCATCGAACAAAAAAACGGGTATAAAAAATATTATAGCTGCAGCTCAGGAATATTTTCAAAGTACCGGAAGAGATATCAGTTTTGAATATATCTTAATTGATGGCATAAATGCATCCAGACAAGATGCTGAATCACTAGCCCATTTACTCAAGGGTATCCAATGCAACATCAACCTCCTTCCCTTAAACCCCATCGAAGAATTCAACTTCAGGCCTCCATCACGAGAAGCAATTGAAACGTTTTGTAAGATATTGAAAAAGAGCGGTCTTATTGTCACTTTACGAAGGAAAAAGGGTGATCATATCAATGCCGCATGTGGTCAACTCCGCCTACAAAGTATAAATTTTTATGGAAAAGATTAGAAGTTTTTTGTTAAATAGATTCTGCTATTTTCTGCTATTTTACAAATATAAATTAAGCCTTCGGTAACTTTTATCTCTTAATAAGAACGTAGGGCAAGGCTCCAGCCTTGCCTCCCCGCTAGAATGTACACGCCGGGATAGCAACCCTAAAGGGTTGCCCTGCGGAATTGAAATTCCTATACATCAAATTAAGCTACCATGAGCAGCACTTCTTTGCTTATTCCCAAATTCTTCCCCATGCCCTCATGAACATAGGGAAGAATCTGGGAACAAGCAGTTACAGATTGAAATTCCTGAATATTAATTAAGTTCCTCGTTTTGCTCGAATAGCATTTTGGTGTTACCATACATTTTGAAGACAAAACAGCCGAAGAATCTCAAGCACTGAGGTTCCGGACATGGAATTAATGCCTGTCTCTGTAAATCATACTAAATCCTAGTTAGATCCGTTATTTTTATTGATAAGGAGAATTCCTATCGCAAGTCGTATAAAAATTGCGCTCATAGATGCATTACAGGAAACGGTTACCAAGGTCATTCAACAGACCGGTTCGCTGCACAATTGTAAATATGCCGATATTAGAATTGGTATTAATGAGATGAAACATGCCAGCGCTGAGGACGGTAAGGCTAAAGGCGCAGGAGAGGATGCCTCCATCTCTTTTGGAATCAGGATGCTAGCTGGTGAAATGACTGCATGGGGATATTACGGCCAGGAACTGGGAGAGGCTGAATCTACCCCGAAAAGTATTCATAAAAAACTCACGTTAGGAATGCATACGGCATATGCACGGGCTGTTACCAATGCAAAGAAAAAGGCCGAGTTTCAATCCCTTGCCCCCTCATTGAGGGAAGTAAATCTTGCTAAAATTGACATCTGTAATGATACCATTCATGCCACCTTCGATGAAGACCCCAGAAATGCACCCTTGAAAGATATCATTACCCTGTGCACAACAACATCTCAAGATATGCGCAGTATTAGCAAAGATGTGCACTATACGTATGCCCATGTACAAACAGGTATAAACAGGGAGCTCTTTTGTAGCACTGAAGGCGCCTGTATTGACCAATCATATGCACTTACGCAGGGAGTGGTCTCTGTAGTAGCACAAAAGGCAGGCGGTATTCCGGAAATCTGTTATGATTATGTAGGAGACCTTCGTGGATGGGAAGTTCTCAAAGATAAAAATGTTTACCAGCAATCATTTGATGAATTTGCGTTATTGAGGACACGTGAGACCGTAGAGCTTATCGATGCAGAATTTTTATCCGCTACAGATGAACCAGTTATCGTGGTAACAAATCCACATTTTAATGCGCTCCTCGTCCATGAAATTGTAGGGCATCCAACTGAGGCTGACAGGGCGCTGAAATTAGAAACGGCATACGCAGGACGGTCATGGTTATTCTGGGATTTTGATGATAATGAATTGGAAAAACAGATTGCATCGCCACTCTTAACTGCATATTCTGACCCATCTATACATGGATATGGACATTATAAATATGATATGGAGGGAACACCCGGTAAACGGGTAAATCTCATTGAGAACGGGATATTCAAAGGGTTTATGAACGGACGTGAACAGGCTGCAATTCTTAACCAGCCTCCAAATGGCTCAATGAGAGCAACAGAATCGTATTACGTCCCTCTCGTACGAATGACCAATACCGTTTTTGCAAACGGGAATACCCCTCCCTCAGAGATAATTGCTGAAGTCAGGGATGGGTATTATATCGTCAATCATCGGATTCCATCTATTAGCGAATCCCGGGAAAATTTCCGTATATCATCTCAAAGGGTATACAAAATAGAAAATGGACAGACTACCACCTTGTACCGGCAAGGTGGTATCACGGCAGATTCAAAAGACTTTTTAATGAATATCGATGCTATTGGAAATGATTTTGAAGTCTTTCCCGTCCCTCATTGTGGAAAGGGTCAGCCTATGCAAATAATGCGTGTTGGAAACGGCAGCCCAACATTGCGTTCCAAAGCAAGATTAACAGGACACTAGGAATTATGATAACAATAGAAGAACTGAGGACATGCATACGTAACGGGATGGATTTCGTGAAAAGACAAAAGGATGTTATTGATGCAGAGATCTTCGCATCATGGAACGAGCATATCACCGTACGATTAAACTATACATCTGATATCCCCTGCAATGGAGTTCATGAGCCAAAATCAACTCAAATGAATGGTATTAGCTTATGGGTTGTTTTCCGTGCAGGGAAGGGGATAAAAGTAGGATTTGGCAGTGTTTCCAATACGATAAGTCAAAAAGGCATTAGAGAAGCATTCCGAAAGGCAAGGAAAAACAGAATATATGACCCCGATTTCAAATCTTTTCCCCTACCGGCAGGGAAACCAACCTTAGAAAACTATCACGACCCGGCAGCAATGGAGATGAGTGATGAAACAATTGTAGATTTAGGCTGGAAAGGACTGAAGGGAGCGCTTGCAGAATTCAATAAAGGGCATTTTAATAAATCCATCATAGTTGGCGGCGATATCACTATCATAAAAGAACGTGTAGCTATCGCAAATACACATGGTATTGATGACTTTGACGAGTCTACCATCCTTATGACAAACATAACCTCTATGATTGAAAAGGAAAGAGTTAAGGGCACAGGCTGGACAACAAGCACCCATATGTCCTCTTTTAATCCCGAAGAGGCAGGGAAAGAATCGGCTGAAAGCGCAATAAAGACTATTGGTGGAGGAAGGATATCATCAGGAACATACAACGTTATTTTTGGAAGACAACCTTTGACAGATCTCTTTACAAATATTATAATTCCTGCTTTAAGTCTTTCAACAGTTAATGTATCGGATACACCTTTTCTCAAAAAATTAGGACAAAGGGTTACATCAGACTTATTAAATGTCTATGATGATGGTACGATAAAGGGCGCTGCCGGTAGTAAAAGAATCTCGTGTGAAGGAATTCCTACGGGAAGAACCAATCTTATTTATAACGGATTTTTGGTAGGTTTTCTTGCAAATAATTATCTTTCTCAAAAGCTGGAAAATGTCTTTACTTCATTTATACCGAGGAATGGATTCCGGTATTATAAAGACGGAAGAAGTCATACAATACAGCCGAGGATATGTCCAACTAATATTGTTATAGAAGGTAAGGATGAAATAGACAGGCAATCTCTCTTCTCAAAAATACATAATGGTGTTTATATCGGTAGAATTTGGTATACTTATCCTATTAATGGTCTTGCCGCAGGAGACTTTACGAGTACGATCATTGCGGATTCCTACCTGGTAGAGAAAGGGAAAATTGTTAAACCTTTACAACCTAACACGATAAGGATCAATAGTAATATAAAAGATATACTCAATAATATCATTGCCATATCAAAAGATAAAAAACAAACGATTGTCTGGGGAGGAGAGGAAATTGTGCTGGCGCCAGAAATGGCTGTTCAAGGTGTTAAACTGGATAATATCTCAGGTTTTACCCCTTAAGAAGTTTTATTGAATTTTAAAAATATACAGATAACAATCAAATCGGGAAGGGAGGTATGGAAGACGTAAGTAGTTTTTTCATTTACAATAATTCTTTACTACATTATTTTAAAAAGGAGGTAGTCATGCGTGCTAAAGTAGATCCGGATATCTGTACAGGTTGCGAGCTTTGTACACAAACATGTCCTGAAGTTTTTTTTATGAATGGTGATATAGCTGAAACGAAAGACACTGACGTACCATCAGATATTCAAGATTCCTGTAGACAAGCAGCGGAAGAGTGTCCGGTAGAGGCAATTATCATTAGCGATTAGCTGTTTGACAACAATCAAAAAGACCTTAAATATCTCATCGGATAATTAAGGTCTTTTTTTATACAACTAGACATCAAGAAGCGGCCTTCTCCCAATCCTTCTTCTCCTTTTCAAGATCGCGCGTCCACCCTTAGTTCGCATCCTCTTCCTGAAACCACACATCCTTTTATGTTTTATAGAACTCTTCCTGATATTAATCTTCATAGTTGTCTATCTCCTTAAAATTTATTACATACTCCTGCAATACAGTGAATGCTAAAGTTTATGGGCATCTTTATGACTTACAATCTTCAGCCAAAAAGAAAAAATTAGCATTTTTACAATAGCACATTTATCACTGTTCTGTCAAGATATTTTAAAGAACAATTGAATTATGAATCTATAACATATATCTTAAATTTAGAGTTCTAAAAGTGTTAAAATCGTATTGACATTATTCTTTTGAATTGATAATATGTCCAAAATTAATCATAACTATCATTCCTAGAGATTAGTTAAGACTATAAGGAAAGTTTTTTCTGATTTTCTGTTATTATCGAAGGAGGTGATGTTAAGCTTTCTCATGGATCCATCCACGTGGATTCTTCCAGGAATTGTCACTTACTCATCTATTGTTATAAAAGGAGAAATTGTAATGCAAACGACGACAAAAAGGGACCTATGTGAAAAGATTGCCAGAAGGACAAATAACACACATATGATTGTGAAAAAGACAATACAAATGTTTTTGGATGAGATTATAAGTGAACTTGCACAAGGCAATCGTATTGAACTGCGTGATTTTGGTGTTTTCGAGATACGTCAGCGCGCCGCAAGAAAAGCCAGAAATCCGAGAACCGGGGAAGTAGCATTTGTGCCTTCTAAAAATGTCGTGGTATTCAAAGTTGGTAAACTCATGCGGGAAAAGGTTGGAAATGCAACAAAAACCCCAACACAACCCTCTCAGGGAACTTAATTTTTGTTACGAATATGTTTAGTCAGGAACAAATCGTTGAAAAAGGTATCATAAAATATATACGCGGAAATCGGGCAACGGTAGAGATAATAAAGCCCGATTCAAATAAGTGTAAAAGTTGCGGTGTTTGTATGGGCATAGAGAATACGGGAAACCTTTTAGAAGTAGATACAATTCCTCAGGTAAGTGTGGGACAACAGGTAACCTTGCAGACAACTGGATATTCTCCATACAAAAGCATGCTGTTACTTTTTATTCTACCTATCGTTAGCTTGCTCATAGGCAGTTTTGTAGGTCAGAAAATTGATTTTATTTATCCAAATTCACAGGATATAAGAATGATAGGTTGTGGATTTATTTTTTTTTCTATTCTATATCGTATCTCTAGGTATCTACGATAAAAAGCTCCGGGTTAAAAAATATGCGTACCGAAAAATCATATCAATAGATACTATACATAATTCAACCTGACATGATCAGCTCTCTATCAATCATTCCTTTATTTTTTATCCCATCGCAGGATTGGTTCACGCGCAGCCTTAACCTCATCAGGACGGCTTATGGGTGTGGTTTTCGGTGAATTACGCACTCTATCGGGTTGTTGTTCGATATCTGAGGCTATCTGAATCATAACAGCAGCAAAAGCATCTAATGTCTCACGTGATTCCGTCTCTGTAGGTTCTATCATAATAGCCTCTTCCACAATTAATGGGAAGTAAATTGTAGGGGCATGGAAGCCGTAGTCAAGCAACTTCTTGGCAATATCCAAAGCTGAAATGCCCTTCTTCTTTTGCCTTGTGGCTGAGATAACAAATTCGTGCATACACGTTTTACCGTAAGGAATATCATACTGTTTTTCAAGCTTGTGCCGTAAATAATTAGCATTTAAAACGGCGTATTTACCAACCTTACAAACACCTTCTTTTCCTAACGATAACAAATAGGTATATGCCCTGATCATCATACCAATATGACCATAAAATGCTCTGATCTTTCCTATTGAATCAGGATAGTCATAATGTAAAATATATTCTTTCTGCACATCATTCCCGATGCTTTCTGTAATTAACTTGTCCACTGCTTTAATCCCTGGAACAGGCAAAAAAGAAGCTAATTCATCAGTAACACCAATAGGACCAGCGCCAGGACCTCCTCCACCGTGTGGTGTAGAAAAGGTCTTGTGAAGGTTCAGGTGTAAGATATCTACCCCCATATCTCCCGGCCTGGCAATGCCGAGCAGTGCATTCATATTTGCCCCATCACAATAAACAAGCCCTCCCATAGTATGGGCAATTTTACCGATTTCCAAAATATCTTTCTCAAATAAACCCAGGGTGTTAGGGTTGGTAATCATAATTGCCGCTGTATCCCGGGTAAAGATTTCTTTTAATTTTTTTATATCGACGAGGCCATTTGCATGGGACCGGATTGATTCTATCTCATAACCACAAAGAACGGCAGATGCAGGGTTTGTACCATGCGCTGAATCAGGAATGATAATCTTGCGCCTTTTCTCACCCTTTTTTTCCAGATAGGCGCGAATGATCAACATGCCGGTTAGCTCACCATGAGCGCCGGCTGCTGGTTGCAATGTGAAGGCCGACATCCCGGAAATATCTTTGAGCATTTGCTCAAGATCATATAATAGTTTTAAAATACCCTGACACTGCTCAACAGACTGATAGGGGTGCAGTTTTGTAAAACCCTCCAACCGTGCTGCCTCTTCATTCGTCTTGGGATTGTATTTCATGGTGCAGGACCCCAACGGATAAAAATTAGTGTCTACACAGTAGTTCATTTGTGAGAGTCTCGTAAAATGCCGTACAACATCAATCTCTGAGACCTCAGGCAGTTTTATTTCTTTCTTCCTTAACATATCCCGGGCAAGAAGCTCTGTTATCGGTTTGACGGGGACATCACAAGCGGGAAAAACAAAACATCGTCTGCCAGGCGATGTCTTATCAAATATAAGAGGTTCAATTTGGTTCATTATTCCATTCCTTATATCTGAGACAATTCAAGAATCAAACGATCAATCGATTCTCTGGTTTTTGTCTCTGTCACACACAAAAGCATGCAATTATCCAGTTCAGGATAAAATCCGGAAAGTTCTAATCCGCCAATAATTCCTTTTTTTAGCAGGTATTCATTTATTTTATTAACCGGGATAGTGCCTTGAGCTTTTAAGACAAACTCATGGAAAAAGGGGTTTTTGAATACGGGTTTTACCGTATTTAGGGCACAGAGCCTTTCATAGGCGTAATGACTTTTTTGTATATTAAGATTCGCCAGCTCTGCCATGCCTGCTTTCCCTAATGTACATACATAAATACATGCCCTGAGTGCAAGTAACCCCTGGTTGGTACAAATGTTGGAAGTAGCCTTCTGACGACGGATGTGCTGCTCCCTTGCCTGCAGGGTGAGGACAAAACATCTTCTCCCTTCACTATCTACCGTCTGCCCTACAATCCTGCCAGGCATCCGGCGCAAAAATTCTTTTTTTACCGTAAAGAAACCCAAATACGGCCCACCATAGTTTATATAATTTCCTAATACCTGGGCCTCTCCAACGGCAATATCAGCATCATATTCTCCGGGAGATTTCAACACTCCAAGTGAAATAGGATTTACACATGCAATAAACAAGGCGCCCTGTTTATGAGCAATAGTTGAGATGATCTCCATATCTTCAATACAACCAAAAAAGTTTGGACTTTGAATAAGCACGGCAGATGTTTTATCATCCACCATCTTTTTCAATTGATCTGTATCGGTTATCCCTTCCGGTGTATCTATTTCAACAATTTCCGTATGCAATCCCTTGAGATATGTTTTAAGTACCTGCCGGTATTCCGGATGAATCGCCCGTGAACAAATAATCTTATTCTTCTCATGTAAGCGCAAAGATAATAGCGCCGCCTCAGCCAGAGCCGTAGAGCCATCGTACAGAGAGGCATTCGACACATCCATACCTGTTAGTTCACACATCACCGTTTGGAATTCATAAATGGCCTGAAGTGTGCCCTGGCTCACTTCAGGCTGATAAGGGGTATAACAGGTATAAAATTCACTCCTCGATGCCAAATGGTCCACGACGGATGGAATATAATGTTCGTAAGCGCCAGCGCCTAAAAAAGAAATGTATGCATCGGTACTGATATTTCCTCCACTTAAATCCCGTAATACCCTTAATACTTCTGGTTCTGAAAGACCCTGGCGAAGTGATAAGGAAAAATTCCGTAAGGGAGCAGGAATATCTTTAAGGAGCGATTCAAAGGAAGGCACCTTCATCTCTCCAAGCATCATTTTCCTGTCATGTTCAGTGTTTGGAATGTAATCCATTGTATCTCCGGTTCAATGTAAAATTTCTAAAACAATAACAATTACGCTGCATCGCCCAGGATAATATACACCCTACGGCAGAATACAATCAGATTATTTATCGGAGGTGTACAGGCTCTATGTGTGATAATACTCTTGGATAGGTTTTACGTCAAGAATTCCGCTTTTCAGCGCCTCAATAGCCTTTGTAGCAGCAATAGCGCCAGCAACGGTTGTAAAATAAGGAATACGATGAATAAGGGCTGTTCGTCGTATAGAATAAGAGGCTTCCTGGGCAGCTTTACCTTCTATCGTATTAATAACAAGCTGGATTTCATTATTCTTGATGTGATCAACAATATTAGGTCTTCCTTCGATTACCTTCAAAGCACGGGTAACAGAAACATTATCCCCGGAAAGCACCATGGCAGTGCCTCGTGTTGCAACAATCTTAAATCCCATGTGTAAGAGTTTTTTTGCAATGGGCACCATGGATTTTTTATCCCGGTCCCTCACGCTCATAAATACCGTCCCGGTTAATGGGAGACTATAATCAGCGGCCATTTGTGATTTTGCATAGGCGCGGCCAAAATCCATGTCCAGTCCCATAACCTCACCGGTAGATTTCATCTCGGGTCCCAGTATCGTATCAACGCCTTTGAATTTCAAAAAAGGAAATACTGCCTCTTTTACTGCAACATGCTTCAACTTCATATTCATGGAGATGTTTAATTCGCTGAGTCTCTTTCCGGCGATCACCTTAGCCGCAATCTTGGCCATCGGAATACCTATCGCCTTGCTTACAAAAGGCACGGTTCTTGACGCACGGGGATTAACCTCCAGTACATAGACCATCTTGTTTTTAATTGCATATTGTATGTTAATAAGTCCTATTACATTCAATGCCAGCGCAATAACTTGCGTTTGTTTTTTTAACTCATGAATAATATCTTCTTCGATAGAATATGGGGGCAGGGAGCAGGCGCTGTCTCCGGAGTGAATACCAGCCTCCTCAATATGTTCCATAATGCCGCCAATAAATACCTCTTTACCATCACAAATTGCATCTACATCAATTTCTATGGCATCTTCTAAAAATTGATCTATCAAAACAGGATGTTCTGGCGAAACCTGCACAGCATGGGTAACATAATTCTCCAGGCCCATTTCATCATAAACAACTCGCATAGCCCTCCCTCCCAGGACATAAGAGGGGCGAAGCATTACGGGATAACCTATTTTACTGGCAATAACTTTCGCTTCCGCATCAGAACGGGCACAACCATTATTCGGTTGCCTTAATTTTAGTTGATTCATTAAGGCTGCAAACCGTTCGCGGTCCTCAGCAATATCAATACTATCGGGAGAAGTCCCTAATATTTTTACTCCCTCTTTTTCTAAAGGCACTGCCAATTTTAGCGGAGTTTGTCCTCCAAATTGAACAATAATACCCTCTGGTTTCTCTTTATCAATAATCTCAAGAACGTCTTCCAGGGTAAGGGGTTCAAAATAAAGACGGTCTGAAGTGTCATAGTCTGTGCTCACCGTTTCCGGATTACAGTTAATCATAATGGTCTCATAACCCAATTCTCTCAATGCGGAAACTCCATGAACACAACAATAATCAAATTCAATTCCCTGTCCAATCCGGTTAGGTCCACTCCCTAAGATAATAATCTTTTTTTCCCGTGTTGGCTCAGCCTCACAAGAGGTCTCATAGGTAGAATACAAGTAGGGTGTAAATGCTTTAAATTCTGCAGCGCAAGTATCTACATGCTTAAATACCGGTCTGATGGCCTCTTTTTGCCGGTATTGCCGTATAGTTTTTTCATCAATATTGCATAAATAACCCAGATATTTATCTGAATATCCATATTGCTTTGCCTCAATGAGCATCTCTTTTTCTATGTTAAATCCATTATCACCCTGATAAAGAGAGATCTGTAAAAGGTTATCCCTGTGCTTTGACCATTTCTGTTTTATTTCAACTTCCAGATCTAATACTTGTTTAATATTATAAAGGAACCAGCGATCAATATGTGTCCATGTGAATATCTCGTCCAGATTGACGCCAAGCCGTATTGCATCAGCAATATACCACAGCCTATCAGGATTTGGGACCATCAATTTTCCTCTCAAAAACTCTAACCGCTGTTTTGTAGGCCATTTGTCGCTTCCCAAAGGCCATAAAGTCTCGAATCCATACCGTCCAGTTTCTAACGAGCGAATGGCTTTCCCTATAGCTTCTTTAAAAGTCCTTCCGATAGCCATAACTTCTCCTACAGATTTCATATGAATAGTAAGTGTAGGATCAGTATCCGGAAACTTCTCAAAATTAAATCGTGGTACTTTTACGACACAGTAGTCAATAGTTGGTTCAAAGCATGCAGGTGTATAACGAGTAATATCGTTAGGAATTTCATCAAGGGTGTAACCCACAGCAAGCTTCGCTGCAATTTTAGCAATCGGAAATCCGGTCGCCTTCGATGCCAGGGCAGAACTTCGTGAGACCCTTGGATTCATCTCAATTGCCAATACTTCTCCATTTTCCGGATTAACGGCAAACTGAATGTTGGACCCCCCGGTTTCTACGCCAATCTCCCGGATAATCTTAATTGCCGCATTACGCATAAACTGATATTCAACATCGGTAAGCGTTTGAGCAGGAGCCACCGTAATGCTATCACCGGTATGCACACCCATTGGATCAAAATTCTCAATAGAGCATACGATTACAACATTGTCTTTTAAATCACGCATTACCTCAAGCTCATATTCCTTCCATCCAAGAACTGAGCGCTCTATCAGTACTTCATGCACCGGACTTGCATCTAAAGCTATCTTAATATATTCTCTATATTCTTCGATATTATAAGCAGCATTTCCACCAGAACCTCCCAGGGTGAATGAAGGCCGGATAATAGCGGGAAAGCCTATCTTATCAATAATCTCCATTGCTTCATCGTACGAATGAGCATAACCACTTTCAGGCACTGAAATACCAATCCGTTTCATCGCTAATTTAAACATTAACCGGTCTTCAGCCTTTTTAATGGCTTCCAGTTTAGCGCCTATCAGTTCTACCCCATACTCATCCAATACACCTTTTTCTGCAAGCTGAACGGCCGTATTCAGACCGGTTTGACCACCGAGTGTTGGAAGTAATGCCTGAGGACGTTCCTTTGCAATAATCTTTGCCACTATTTCATGAGTAATTGGTTCAATGTAGGTCTTGTCGGCAACCTCAGGGTCTGTCATAATGGTGGCAGGATTACTGTTTACAAGAACAACTTTATATCCCTCTTCTCTAAGCGCCTTGCAGGCCTGAGTACCCGAATAATCAAACTCGCAGGCTTGACCAATGACAATCGGGCCAGAGCCAATGATAAGGATTTTTTCTATGTCTGTTCTCTTAGGCATATATTTTTAAAAGGCCAAAATGATGTCGTCTCTTCAATAACATGAGTTTATGGGTTTCAGGAGACCTTGTATTGAATTAGCATCTGTACGATGAGGTCATTGATACTATCTTTCACGTTTCATCATCTCAATAAATTGTTCAAATAAATAGGTTGCATCGTGTGGACCTGGTGACGCCTCCGGATGATATTGCACGGAAAAGGCAGGTATAGAATGACATCTCAACCCCTCCACCGATTTATCATTAAGATTCAGATGGGTAATCTCCACATCACCGTAAGGGCTTTTTTGCCTGGCGCCTTGAGACGGACTTGTTACAGCAAAGTTGTGATTTTGCGCGGTAATCTCAACCTTTTTGGTTGCGAGGTCAATTACTGGTTGGTTCCCGCCGTGATGTCCAAACTTAAGTTTATACGTCTTTAGTCCTAAGGTAAGCGCAAGAAGTTGATGTCCAAGACAAATTCCAAATACTGGTTTCTTACCCAGCAAACCCTTAATATTTTCAATCATATAAGGAACGGCTTCCGGATCACCAGGGCCATTGGAAAGTACAACCCCATCAGGATTCATATCAAAAATAGTTTGAACTGGTGTATGAGCAGGAACTACAAGAACCGAACAACCGCCATCCCTTAGTTTTCTTAAGATATTATATTTTACACCACAGTCATAAACGACAACCTTATATCTTTCAGGCTCTTTCAGGTCATTATCAACATCCTGCCACTCATATACGTCACCACATGTCACCACTTTTACAAGATCTGCTCCGGCTAATCCGGGTGATACCTGTATCTTTTGTATAAGACTTGCAATATCAAAATCGGTGGTAGAAATAATACCTTGCTGTACACCACAATCACGTATATGTGTTGTTAATCTCCTGGTATCTACTCCCTGGATACCTACAACTCCATTTTTCTTAAGAAAATCATCTAAACTAATCTGTGAACGCCAATTGCTGGGAAAGGGACTGCACTCCTTGGTAATAAAACCCTCCAGGAATAGTTTTCTCGACTCGTAATCTTTTTGATTGATTCCACAATTACCAATCAAAGGATAGGTCATAACAACCATCTGTCCTTTATAGGAAGGGTCGGTAAGGATCTCCTGATAGCCCATCGTGCTTGTATTAAAAACAACTTCACCTATGGTTTCGCCACAGGCGCCAAGAGAGAAACCTTTAAAAACCATCCCGTCTGCCAGGACAAGTATTGCCTTTTTTTTATCCATACTATACTATTTCTGCATTATTCTATACAAACAATGAAAGTCTTCGACCTCATAAAGTTTATACCAATTGCTCACTGGACGCTAAATCGTACTAATAAAACAAGATGATGTCAAGCCAAAGTTTTTTGCTTGACTAACATGATGCCTTTGCTATATTAAACCGTATTATCTCACAGCAATTAATCATGCTGCGAGGTTTTAACCTGTCCAAATAATGGTCTGTGTGGTTTTCACATAAGCAGGCTGACCATAAGGGTCGAATGCTACATTTGCGGCGTATATACTTCTTTCACTGCGCCCCTTTAGAGGATGCAAGAAAGAATAACGCTTTCATTCTCCTTAAGATCTTCAAGGTATGCCAATTTGCCATATTTATAAGTCCCAGTTTATGTAGGTAAATTTTACTTGATAAAACTATGTCTCATGTAAATTTTAAGACTTCCGGGAGAGATCTCATCGCGATACATTATTTAATAGCAGCGCCCCTTACGAGCAGTATAAGTTTTATCAATTCACACCGAAAAGGTAAACAACATACCTTTAGCACATCATTATCAGCTTACAAGGCTAACAAAAGAGAATCTTACCCTCTATTCAAAATGAAATTGAGCTTGTGTTATAACTCCTGTGGAAAACAGCGCAAATTCTTTAATTGAGGTTTCTCCATGTTAACCCTCTCTAACAAAATCAGTCTTAGCAGAATATTTTTTATTCCCCCGCTTGTGTTTTGCATCACACAAGTACAGCATAATAGCCACTACCGATATGCCTGCCTCTTTATCATGCTTGTGATTGGGTTAAGCGATATGCTCGATGGCTATGTAGCACGGAAGAGAAATGAAATAACAAAACTGGGAGGATATCTTGATCCTGTTGCTGATAAACTTGTTCTGATGATATCTTGCATCATACTCTCTTCTGATCGCATATGGCCAGAACCCAGATTTCCCAATTGGATTCCAACGGTTATTGTCTGCAGGGATCTTTTACTCATGCTTGGCACTATGGCGCTACTTCTTGTTACCGGGAGAATGAATTGCAAACCGACAATGCTGGGTAAGGTATCGACGTGCTTTCAAATTATTGCTATTATATCCGTACTTATCGGAAACCATGTTCCTTTACCTGCTCTCACTACTATCTGGTGGACAACCGTAGTTTTCACCTTTATCTCTGGTCTTTTCTATATGTATAGAGGTGTAAAACAACTATAGTTGACTATTTCATTAGGAAAAGAAAGTACAAGATATAGGGCTTTAGCCTTGCCAGGCAAACCTGCTACGTAATTGAAATTCCTATACACTACATGAAAAGACTTTACAATATCTATCTTTTTTACTATTATTTATAAGTAAAATTTACATTACTTTCCTGAAGTATAAGAGGTATTTTAATGCGATTTAACACAATACAAGAAGCCGTAGAAGACCTTAAACAGGGTAAGATGGTTATCTTAATAGATGATGAAAATCGTGAGAATGAAGGGGACATCATCATTGCTGCTGAAAAGATTACCCCCGAAGTCGTTAATTTCATGCTCATGCATGCGCGTGGCATCGTTTGCATCGCAATTGATGCCGAACGGGCAGAAAAGCTTAATCTTTATCCCATGGTGAGTAACAATACATCAAACTTTCAAACACCTTTTACCGTCTCTGTCGATGCCAGAGAGAATATTACAACGGGTGTTTCTTCGAAAGACCGGGCTACAACAGTATTGACTATTCTTGACGATAAAACAACGCCAGAAGATCTTGTCAGACCTGGTCATATGTTTCCACTGAAAGCACAAAAGGGCGGGGTGTTGGTAAGGACAGGACACACAGAAGGCGCAGTCGACCTAACCCGCATTGCAGGGCTTAAACAAGCTGCGGTTATCTGTGAGATCATGACAGAAGATGGGAATATGGCTAAACTTCCGGAACTAAGAAAATTCGCTGAAAAATACCATCTGAAAATCTGTACCATCGCTGATATTATTAAATACCGCCATGAACAGGAGCGATTAATCGAAAAGCGTGTTACCGTAAAGTTACCTACTATCTATGGAAATTTTACCCTCCACCTTTACCGCTCATTTGTTGACGAGTATCTCCATTTAGCCCTTTGCCTTGGTGTTGGCAAGGAGAGTGGCACAAGCCCCTCTCCTTTACATACGGAACCTGTACTGGTTAGAGTTCATGATGAATGTTTAACGGGAGATATCTTTGGCTCTCTGCGTTGCGATTGCGGGGAACAGCTCCACAATACCCTGAGAATGATACAAGAAAATGGGAAGGGGGTATTGCTCTACATGCGACAGGAGGGCCGTGGAATCGGTCTGGAAAATAAATTGCATTCTTATTTATTACAAGAGAATGGCTTAGATACCGTTGAGGCAAATGAAAAATTAGGATTCCCCGCCGACAAGAGAGATTATGGTATTGGCGCGCAAATCTTAAGAGACCTGGGCATAACGAAGATGAAATTGCTTACCAACAATCCAAAAAAGTTTGCAGCTCTTGCCGGATATGGGCTGGAAATCGTAGAAAGAATATCTATCGCTACAGAGCCAAAAGAGGAAAATAAGCATTACCTCCGGACAAAAAAAGAAAAACTGGGGCATATGATAGAAATTGTATAATCATCCATTTTCGTGAGGTATTTTATATCCTGCTGAACGTGATCCTCTCATTCCACTCATAAGCAGGAGATCTTTATCCTTCTAAATTCCTGTCCTTATACAAAAATTTATTCTGGTATCGTTATTCCCTTTTTCTTCGCTACTTCGGCAGCTTCCTCATAACCTGCATCTGCATACCTCGCAATCCCCATCCCAAAATCTGCTGCTAAAACCTTTTCAAGCCTCTCATCCCTTTCTTTTGTACCATCAGCTACAATAGCCATACCGGCATGGAGTGAGTTGCCAATTCCTACATTGTCCCCGTGATGAAAACTTACCCAACTAGCGCCATTTGAAGAGTTGAGAGAAAAGTTTATGAGCGGCCAATCAGCAATAGCATCGCTACCATCTTTCATATTCTCAGTTTCCTGGTATGGGGATGCCCCGGATCCACCATCGAAGCAATCTCTGCTCATAACAACAGGAGCCTTAAGAATACCCTTTCTCACCATATCATTAATTATCAAACCTAGTCTAACACGTTCATGGTATCCTAACCAGCAGACCCTGCCTGGAAGCCCTGTCTGGGGGGCTTTCTCTCTGGCTAGCGTTATCCATTTCACCAGCGATGTATCTTCAGGAAAATTTTTGATAACTGCTTCATCGATTTTCTCAATATCCGCTATGTCACCTGACAATGCTACCCATTGCAATGTTCCTTTCCCCTGGCAGAATAGAGGACGTATAAATGCAGATACAAAACCGGGATACCAATACCTTCCTTCAGAATCTCTCATTGATACACCAGCCATCTCCGCCTGAGACCTCAGATTATTCCCATAATCAAAACATACAGCTCCGTTTCTCTGCATCGCGAGAATTGCTTTTGCATGATCGATAATCGCATCTAATACCTTCTCCTTATAAACCCGCTTATTTTTTTCTCTTAGCTTATCGAGTTCCTTTATATCGCCGATTGGCAAATAGGACATCAAATCATGGGCGGGGGTTTGATCAGTAACAACATCAGGAATAATATTTCGATTGATCAGTTCAGGATAAATCACAGCCGCATTTCCAACCAGCCCTACTGATAAGGGATGTTGTCTGGATTTTGCATCTAAGACCCAACCAAGCGATTCATCAAGATTATCCGTTATCTTATGGCAATACCCCTCCCTGACCTTTTTCTCTATACGTTCCCTCCGCATTTCTACGCAGAGGATCACACCTTCATTCATGGTTACGGCCAATGGTTGAGCTCCGCTCATACCTCCCATACCCGATGTAAGCACAAATTTACCTTTCAGAGTTTCTGCCTGAAAGATCTTCCTTGCAAGAGCCGCAAAGGTTTCGTATGTGCCCTGCAAGCTCCCCTGAGTACCAGTGTAAATCCAACTTCCCGCCATTTGACTGTACATGGCGAGACCCTGCTCATCATAGGTATCGAATACCTCCTGCTTAGCCCATGCAGGAGTCAAATTCGAATTTGCAATGATAATGCGTGGCGACCAATCATGGGTCTTTGCAATATATACCGGCCTGCCTGATTGAATACACAGCGTCTCATTTTTTTTCAATGTTTTCAAAATACTGATAATTCTTTGGTACTCCTTCCAGTTCCTTGCAGCTCGGCCGCTGCCTCCATAAACAATAAGCTCTTCTGGCTGGGTCGCCACATCAGGGTCGAGGGTATTCGTAAACATCCGCAAGGCCGCCTCACTATCCCAGTTCTTACAGGTAAGATTTGCGCCTCTGGGCGCCTTAACAGGCATCTGCGGTCTGCATTCATAAAACATTGGTCGCACCATAAAAGTTTATTCCTTTTAAATTATTCCTCAGGTAAAAATTTAGCCAATTCCTGCATCCACTTCCATGTTTCGTTCTTTACATCCTCAGCTTCAACACCGTCTTTAAATGAATCTTCGTTGTCTTCAATAAAGCAATAAACCTTCCCTAAAAATTCTTTCAGATCTGTCACCTGTTTTAAGATATCCATATATGATTTCCCTCCATAAAAAGGTCCCTTACAATCGGGTAAATAACAAACTCCGGAATTATAAAATACAGAAGTGTAATCCTGTTTTAAATTCTTTAGAAGAAAATGTTATTCCTTATTGAGAAACGAACAAAGGGATGGTTTTGTTATAATCTGTTTTACCTTCTCTTGTGTATAATCAAAAAATTTCTCAATGAAATATACCATACATTCCTTATACAATGCAAACAGTTCTTGATACACAGGCAATATAATCGCTTGTATGCGCGGATCGCCAGGACTAAACTACCTGCCTTGCTCTATTTTTCTTATTATTGGCTTATCGTTTAAAAATCAGAGAATGCAATCCTTTTTCTTTTATTTTTTCAATCCTAAACATTTCCTCCCCTATTGTGCCATGTCTCACTTTTGCGATATCACGACATTGTGCCATGTCTCACTTTTCATCATTTTATTCCCGTAATCCGGTGACTATATGCATGTATCAATACTCAATGTAAAATACAGCAAAACAATTCTTTATAACATTTTCTTCACCTGTATTTTTCTGATCCAAATGATCTTCTATGGCTAAATTCATGAGAATTATAGTATGTACCGGCTTACAATACACTATGATGTAAACAGTAAAAGAATAACTACGGAGCATTTCTCCTTAGGTTATCTATAGCTTTTCTGCCAAAACAATATTAAACTATTTTTATATTCCTTATAGGTATGGCATAAATTTTTCTAGATAGTTTTTTTATACCTTAAAAATTCCAGCAACCAACTCATCAAACAGGGGAAGAAAAACATACTACTTATATAAGTATAAGCGCAAGGGATAATACTATGAATAATGAACTTACTTTAAAGATAACAGGTGAAGCAGGTCAGGGAATATTAACAATAGGATCGGTATTATGTAAAATATTTAAGAATGCCGGATTTTATCTTTTTGCTAATAATGATTATATGTCGAGAATACGTGGAGGTAACAACTTTCTTCAATTAAGAATATCAGACAGACCATTATATACATTGCGCCGGGACATTGATATCACGGTAGCACTGGATAGCAAAAGCGTCAACATGCATAAAGAAGATGTATCTCGCGATGGGGTAATTATTTTAGACAAGAAAAATTTTAATATTTCCGAAGAGAGCGGCATGTTTCTTGATATACCCATGTATGGCATGGCAAAAGAGATTGGAAATGAACTATTTGTTAATTCGATTGCTTGCGGGTTTTTGATAGAAATGATAGGAATAGAGTTTCGCCATGTAGACGAAATATTGAGGGCTGCATTTTCTGATAAAAAAGAGGATATAATAAAAAAGAACATAGATGCTGCTCAGGCCGGATACGATTTTGCTAAAGATAATTTTAAACGAGATACCTTTAAAATAAAAAAAGGCAATGCCAAAGATACACTCTTAATAACTGCCAACGATGCAATAGTATTGGGCGCAATTGCTGCAGGGTGTAAGTTTTATTCCGCATATCCTATGTCGCCTTCCACAGGCATTATGGATCTTATGGCTCATTATGCAAAAAAATTTCACATAGTTGTTGAACAAGCAGAAGATGAGATTGCAGCTATAAATATGGCAATTGGTGCATCATATGCAGGAGTTCGCTCCATGACGGGCACGTCTGGCGGAGGATTTTCACTCATGGTAGAGGGCTTAAGCCTTGCCGGTATGACCGAAACACCCATTGTCATTTATGATGGGCAGAGGCCTGGCCCCGCTACTGGTTTTCCCACAAGGACAGAACAGGGAGACCTCGCATTCCTGCTCTCGGCAGGCCATGGTGAGTTTGCAAGGGTAATATTCTCACCAGGCACGATAGAGGAGGCGTTTTATCTAACGATCAAGGCATTTAATATTGCAGAAAAATTCCAAATCCCGGTATTCATCATGTCCGATCAGCATCTGGCAGATTCTTACAGAAATATTAAGATGTTTGATTTGAACAAAGTGAAAGTACAAAGGTATATCATATCAAAGGAAGATTCCGGAGGAATTAAGGATTATAAAAGGTATCAATTTACGGAATCGGGTATATCTCCCCGGGCGATACCTTCATGGATAAACGATCCCATATATGCCGATAGTGATGAACACACTGAAGAGGGGCACATAACCGAGGATGCCGGGATACGCACTATGATGGTTGAAAAAAGATTCTCCAGGAAAATGGCTGGGCTTTCAAAAGAGATAGAAAAGCCCAAAGCGTTCGATGTAAAAGGGGCCGATTGTATTCTGATCGGTTTCGGTTCTACGTATGGCGTATTAAAAGAAGCAAAGGAGTCGATAAAGAGCAGAAATATAGGTTTTATTCATCTGCCTCAGGTTTGGCCTTTTCCCGCAACCGAAATAATTGAATTGCTACAAGGGGCCAAAAAGATTATTGTTGTAGAAAATAATGCCGGAGCTCAACTTACCAGATTGCTAAGGCAGGAAACAGGAATTAAAGCTGATAAATCTCTGTTAAAATTTGACGGCAGACCCTTTAATTTAGACTTTCTTATCCAGCATATAGAGCAGGAGAAATAATATGCCAGAGGTAAAAGATCTGAAGACAAACGATGAGATAGCATGGTGTCCGGGATGTGGAAATTTCGGTATTTTAAGTGCAATGAAAAAGACTATCGCCAGGCTTGATAGAAATCCGAAAGATATCGTATTTGTCTCTGGAATAGGTCAGGCTGCAAAACTGCCTCACTATATCAAATGTAACTGTTTTAATGGTCTTCACGGCAGGGCGCTTCCTGTTGCAGCAGCGGTAAAAATGGCAAATCATACCTTAACGGTATTGGTTAGCACAGGAGACGGAGACTGTTACGGAGAAGGCGGAAACCATTTTATCCACAACATAAGGAGGAATATTGATATTACGGTAGTTGTCCATATTAATCAGGTATACGGTCTCACAAAAGGACAAGCTTCACCTACCACAGATCTGGGATACGAGACAAAACTCCAGCCCGAAGGAGTAATTTTGGAGCCTCTGCATTCCCTGGAGATGGCAATTGCCGTGGGAGCAGGGTTTGTTGCAAGGGGATATGCCCTCGATTTAGAGCATCTTTCCTGGTTAATACTTGAAGGAATACGCTATAAGGGTTTTGCCGTAATAGATGTATTGCAACCCTGTGTAACATTTAACAAAAAGAATACCTTTGACTGGTACTCGAAGAGGGTTTATAAGATCAATGATGATAGTTCGTATAATCCTCAGGATAAAATAGCGGCATTCCAGAAGGCATCTGAATGGGGAGATAGGATTCCCATTGGAATAGTTTATAAAACTGAAAAAGAAACCTATGAGGAAAGGAGTGGAATCAATAAAAGACCTCCCCTCGCAGAAGAACAGATAGAAAATATTGATATAAGAGAAGTACTAAAAGAATTTATGTAAATTAGGTTGGGTTTTAAAAGACAAAAACCCAACGACTTTTTACCTACCCCTCAATCCCCTCCCAAGAGGAGACTTCCCCAATTCCCCTGTAGAGACGTAAAATCTTGCGTCTCTACAATTGGGCTAGGGGTGTGTTAATGCATAACGAAAAACTTTGAAATTCCTATACATTACATGAGGTATTTGGCAACATTTTATACCCTGAAGACACAACAAAGGCATAAAAAAAAGCCTTAGTATTTTAGTGATTTTGTGGCACTTTACATTTCCTAAACGTTACATTAGGCAGAAGGGATATCTATGCAAACAAAAGTAACCTTTAAGGGAAAACCAGTAACCTTAGTAGGAAGGAAGTTGCAAGGGCAAGTAAAAGCGCCCAATTTTAAAGTCACATCCGGAGAATTACAGGAAATAACACTTGATGATTTTAAGAAGAAGATAAAGATTATCACATCTTTCCTCTCTCTCGATACCCCTGTTTGCGATTTACAGGTAAAAGAGTTTAACAAAAGAGCCACTCAAGTATCTGAAGAAACGGTAATTCTGGGAATAAGTAAGGACTTACCCTTCGCTCAAAAGAGGTTTTGTGAAACAAACAACATTAAAAATGCCTTCATTCTATCCGACTATAAATATTCTTCCTTTGGTATAAACTACGGGGTCCTTATAAAAGATCTCAATCTTTTAGCAAGGTCCGTCATTATTCTGGATAAAAGCAATGAAGTCCGATATGTTCAGATAGTTGAGGAGTTAACACATCCACCTGATTATGATGATGTTGTAAAAAATTTACATGAAATAGTAAAAAATCCAGAATTGCCTATCAAGGAAACAGTTCCTTCCCATTGTAAGCCCTGCGAAGGCGGCGCTCCTCCTTTACCGAAAGAAACTATTGAGAGATTAATTACTCTGTATCAGGATTGGGAATTAGTTGAAGGACAAAAGCTTAAGAAAGAATTTAAATTCAGGGATTTTATAGAGGCAAAGTATTTTCTTGATCTCATCTCTGTCGTCGCTGAAGAGCAGGGACACCACCCTACCCTGACTTTAGTATATAACAAATTAAGGATTACCCTAACTACACATGCAGCCGGGGGGTTAACAGAAAATGATTTTATCATGGCAAGGATTATTGATGAATTGCAGTAGACAAATCAAAATAATTTAGCAAATCTATTCATTTCGTTTTGTCGTTTACCAGAAATAGTAATTAAGGAAGGAACAAGCAATGAAAATAGCTGTACTTATCGAAGATCATTATCAAATCCTGGAAGTCTGGTATCCTTACCTGCGTTTACGTGAAGAGGGTATTGAGACAGTGTTTGTAGGTACCGGTACAAAAAAGGCATACGAGAGCAAAGAAGGATACCCAGCACAAGAAGAACTCTCAATAAAAAATATAAATATCCATGATTTTGAAGGGGTTATCATCCCGGGCGGTTATGCGCCTGATATCCTAAGGCGTTATGAGGAAATAAATACCTTTGTGAGGACTATGCATCAAAAGGGAAAACTCGTTGCTGCAATTTGCCATGCTGGTTGGGTTTTAGTTTCAGCCGGGATACTAAAGGGTAAAAAGGTAACGTGTTTTTATGCCATAAAAGATGATGTTGTAAACGCAGGCGCTGAATTTCTTGATAAGGAAGTTGTAGTAGACGGTAACTTAATCACCTCACGCAATCCTTTTGACTTACCTGCATTTTGCGCTCAAATTGTAAAATTCTTAAAACAGCATAGATAAAGGAGATATCATATGTATATGGTAGGTTGGTTAATCGATATACTTATCATTGGTTTTGTGATCTATTTTTTTCTGGAATACAAAACAAACAAACGCTACCAACACTACAAAAAAGTCAATCCCGAAGAGCCAACTTTGGAGATCTTAAAAAGACGCTATGCCAGAGGAGAAATTACCGATATGGAATTTGAAAAAATTAAGAATAAATTAAAAGATGATTTATGGAAGAAAGGCATAGTTTCTTAAATTTTAAGATGCTCTTTCATATATGTTTCATACTACGGAAGGAGAAATGATATGTTTGGGTTGTATGGACCTTTTAGTTGGTTACTCTTTTTTCTCGTAATTGGTATGGTGGTTTATTTAGTTATCAAATACGCACCTATTGTAACGAAAAGAGGTGCAAGAAAAAGCCTTATCGGTAATGTCGGAGAATCGCCTTTAGAGATTCTGGAGAAACGTTTTGCCAGGGGGGAAATTACCGAAGAGGAATTTGATAAGATTAAAAAAAAACTGGAATAAGCATAAGAATGAAAGATTTGCAGGAACTGAGAAATGCGCACTCCTTTGTAGGTATAGTAATCTCAAAACAAGATGTCATATATAGCATCCAGGAGATGAAACAGAACAGAATATAATGCAAGTTGAGTATTTGGTTGTTGCTGGTATAGGGAACGTTACGGAATCCCTAAAAATGACCGGCGGGGTAGTCTTTCCTCTGTTGAGGATAAGTACCTGACTATAAAAGCGACATTTTGTTTTACTATTACTATGCTATAACTTCACTTCTACTTTATGTAAGGAAGGAGAAATGAGATGTTTTGGTGGTTCAATCCATTTACCTGGTTAATCTTTTTTTGCGTAATTGGTGCAGCAGCTTATTTAATTATAAAATACGAACTTGTGGTAACTCGCAAAGGTGTGAGAAAAAAATTTGAAACCGAAACCAAAGAATCAGCTTTAGAAATCTTAGAAAAGCGATTGGCCAGAGGAGAGATTACCGGAGAAGAGTTTGAAATGATTAAAAGAAAATTGGAAGAAACATAAGGGTGGTATACCTGTAAGAATAGAGAAGGATGTATTCTTGTATAAGAGCAAATCTTCGTTGCTGCTCATTTTAATGGAGAGAAATTTCACGCAGGGCAAGGCTAAAGCCCTTGCCCTACAATCTCCGTTTTTTTTCACGAGTCGCTGTCAAGGACAACTTATTTTAAAAAATGCGAACAAAGGATGGCCAATATGATAGATAAGGTTATTACTATCTTAGGAGATAATGTTAAATACCTTTTAGAGCACACATGCACTACCATTACGAAAGACAACTTGCATCTGCCAGGACCTGATTTTGTTGATAGAACTTTTGCCCTGTCAGACAGGCCGAACAGGGTTTTAAGAACCTTACAGGAGATTTTTGATCAGGGAAGACTTGCGGGCACAGGATACCTTTCAATACTGCCAGTGGATCAAGGTATAGAGCACTCAGCAGGTTCTGCCTTTGCGCCAAATCCTCTCTATTTTGATCCGGAAAATATTGTAAAACTTGCTATTGAAGGAGGTTGTAACTCAGTTGCTTCAACGCTGGGGGTTTTAGGCGCTGTCTCACGAAAATATGCTCATAAAATTCCCTTTATCCTGAAGATTAACCACAATGAGCTTCTGAGCTATCCGAACTCTTATGATCAAACTCTGTTTGCATCTGTTGAACAGGCATTTGATATGGGAGCCGTAGGGGTAGGAGCTACGGTATACTTTGGTTCAGAAGAATCACGCAGACAAATAGAAGAGATTCGTGATGCATTCGAATGCGCACATAACTTAGGCATGTTTACCGTACTCTGGTGCTACCTGCGGAATGAAAATTTTAAAAAGGACGGCGTTAACTACGAGGAATCCGCAGATTTAACAGGACAGGCAAATCATCTGGGAGTTACCATAGAAGCGGACATTATAAAGCAGAAACAACCCATGAATAACGGTGGGTATACTGCGCTCAGGTTCGGCAAAACACATCCCCTTGTTTATAAGCAACTAACTTCTGATCATCCAATAGATTTGGCACGATATCAAGTGGCAAACTGTTATATGGGAAGGATTGGTCTTATTAACTCCGGTGGGCCTTCTGGTGAAAACGACCTGCAGCAAGCAGTAAAGACGGCTGTGATAAACAAAAAAGCAGGTGGCATGGGGCTTATTACGGGTAGAAAGGCATTTCAGAAACCGATGAAAGAAGGGGTTGAACTATTGCATGCTGTGCAAGATGTCTATCTCGCGAAAGAAATAGACATAGCGTAGCAGGAGAAAAAATGGATTCTTAATATACCTTTTTCTTTGCCCTGTAGATTCCCTATTATTGAGGTGCAAGTATTGCAGTAAAACTCTTATGTCTTTATAGCAATTTACCGAGGGGACCAAGATCTATATTCAGGTCTTCCGTTTTTAAACCAAATTGAGATTTAAGTTCTTCCATTTTTTCTGCTAATTTCATAAAAGTGATACCCAGATTATTTACCTCTTCCCTGCTCAATGTACCGCTATCAATACGCCTGATAGCCTGGCGTTCCAGAAGCTCGCGAAGTAATTCAATAACCGTGAGCACTAATTTTGCAAGCCCCTTACTCACATCCTTCTGATCAATATTGATATGATTTGGTAAAATGTTTTTTTTCTCATCTGACATGATACAGCTAAATATATCCGGTGCATTCGTTTCAATAGTAGGCATAAATACCTCCAAGGGTAATATGAGACTTCCTCAAAAAAATA
>SULG01000035.1 GCA_005524015.1 Candidatus Jettenia ecosi | reverse complement strand
GTGAAGGGTTGCCCTACGGAATCGAAATTTCTCAACATTAAACGCAGAGATACACGATGTTGCAATTATAGAAACGCAAGGTGTTGTGTTTGTCGGTTGTAGAGACGCAAGATTTTGCGTCTCTACCTAATCCCGTAGGGATGTCATGATTATAGAAAAAGCAAAAAAAGCCCTTCAACCCCGAAGGGGTGACATGGAGTATCTGCGTTGAGATGTCATCCCTTCGGGACTTGATTGTATGGTAATGTTCTCTGTATAGTATTTAAAAAATGAAACCAGACATTATCAAGATCAAGGTATGAGTAGGGTGGATTAAGGCGTTGGTTTTTACGCCGAATCCACTATTTCCAGAAAAGGTGGATTCGCTATCGATTAATCTGTCCTACCGCAAACCCGCTTCATGAAAATGAAAATTCCTATACAATCTAAAAAAGGCCTTCATCGACTTTAGCGGTCTGTAGTGGCAAGGCGCGCCTTGCCACTACGTAGTTTGTTTGAATTTCCTATAAAGATAGGGTGGTGGCACGGGCAAACCTTGTCCCTGTATGTCTTGAACAGGGATTGTTTATCCATGCATAGTATCATCCCCATGTTTTCCTTGCGGGTTTAATTTTATAAATTGGACCCCCCTATATTTCGCATGGTCGACAGCTCATAGCGTTTTCATGGTTAAACACACAGAGAAATATTCCAAATTGAGGGTTCAGATTATAAAGGTAAAATATTAAAAATTCTTAAGTCCTTGATATAGGGTTGGTTTCCTGTTTTACCTTGAAAATTAAGGTGTTGTTGGTGTTATATCCATTCTATTTATTTCAATTAATTCTATCCTTTTAGGTTAGTTTTAGCTCAAAATTAGTACAAATTATGATACACAAATTTACTAAACCAGCAATTCTCGATTAACGGATAATTTTGAACGATTCGATCCCATTCTTTCCCAAAAAAACCGAAAAAAGCCTTGTATTCTTCCTCATTTTTGTAATAATACTTTTTTAAAGAAAAATAATTTCCTATCTCATCATCATTGGGTTAAGCGTTCATATTCTTCCATTACAACTCATCTATTGAAAGGTAGCTGTGATATTCGAACTGTCCAAGAACTCCTGAACCATAGCGATGTAAAAGACGATACTCTATACCCATGTCCTTAATAGCAGGTCGGAAGGAGTTCATAGCCCGTTAGATAGACTTTGAGTTGGGACAAGAGGTTTTATACTGATCCATATAAGACGACATGATAAAAGTGAAAAGAGATATAAGTATTGGTGCCTAAAATGCTTAGCAATATAGTACTTGCCATATCAAGGGCATGTTATATGTATAATGAATCTATATTCC
The DNA here is from genome assembly GCA_005524015.1 of Candidatus Jettenia ecosi. Classification (GTDB taxonomy): domain Bacteria; phylum Planctomycetota; class Brocadiia; order Brocadiales; family Brocadiaceae; genus Jettenia; species Jettenia ecosi. Next base: position 30,132 of record SULG01000035.1, on the reverse strand, counting down.
GCATATTATGCGGATCAATCTAATTAATATTCGGCGGCTAGACTTTGGATACCGAAAGAAGCTATTGCAAAACGTCTAAAATCGTGATAAGCTATTTGCTTGTTTGAGGGAATTGAGTTTGCAGCAGATGTTGTAAACTCTCTGACTATCCCCTGAAGTGTGAAAAAGATGCCAACGACATTAAGGATTGGGCCTTATCGCTTTTACTTCTATTCCTACGACTGCGGCGAACCGCGCCATATGCATGTTGACCGAGAGAGGATGAGTGCTAAATTCTGGCTTGACCCTGATGTAGCATTAGCCGCTAACTATGGCTTTAATCGAAAAGAATTACGAAACATTGAGCGGATTATGCACGAGAATTTGGAGTTGTTAAGAAATGAATGGGATGCATTCTGCAACGCTAACCCTTAGTAGAATTATCAACGTGACCGTTACGGATGATACACTCTCGGTTGATTTGGAAGATGGTCGTACCATCGCGATTCCGATTGGCTGGTATCCTCGTTTAGCTTATGGAACTCCAGCGGAACGAGCTAACTTCCAAATTAGTGGGGCAGGATATGGTATTCATTGGCCTGATTTAGATGAAGATATTGGGGTTGAAGGAATGTTGCTAGGTAAGAAGTCAAGCGAGTGTCAGGCTTCATTTGAGCGATGGCTGCAACGGCGACGAACGGGTCAGAGTTGAAAACTTGAATTAGTGCTAAAAGGAAAAGGGGCAAAGGGTCAGGGTCACACCTTGACTGAATTACGGTCCAAAAGGAGTGCGAAGTCCAATTGATGAACCAAAAGCGGTGTCTTATACTGATCAGTCTAATTATTGTTCGGCTTCCAAGGACTTCAAGAATGGTGAGAGGTGCTGACTTCATGCGAAGAGTCACGTGGTCAGCAATGTTTCTCTATCTCCTCGTTATGGGAGGATGTACCAGCACTGCGCCAGTCATATCCAATGTTCAGCGTGTGCCACAAGCCATTGAATTTGTTACGCGCTCGTGTTGCCGTCTTCTTGTTTGCTGGTGCCCCTGGGCATCCTGAGACTGGGCGGGGTTGCACGGGAGATTGCCACCGCTCTCCTTGTGCAGCATTACAGCATTTCCCTGGTGAGCCCCTCGAAAGTAGATGCCTATCTGCGGGAGTACTCCATCATACCAAGCGAATATGATCGGGAGGTACTCAGAACTGCCGCACAGGGCTTGGAAGCCGACGTCGTGCTCTGGGGCTCGGTCAACCAGTTCACACCGTATAGATTTGATCGCTTAGCACCAGCAACACCGCCTTACGTTGAGCTCACACTTTTTGGGTTCCGGGTTGGCCAATCGGGCGTGGCAAAGGTTACGGGCCGCAAGCAAGGTGGGCTTCCAGCAACAATCTGGAATCGACAGCCCACATTTGAAGATGTTGTGCAACCACTTATGGCTCAGCTTCTGTCGGATTTACGGTGATAACGAGAGGGGTATCTTTTAAAGAAGTGGTCCAGCTCCATCTCAGCGTGCAAAGCCGAACAAGGGTTTGCAGGCGACTGCCGGAAGCCTACGCTCCTGCGTCGCTTCGGCTTCCGGCAGCGCCTGAAACCTGGCGTTAGTTGCTTAAACAAATCTTAAGGATATTTATGAATGATTTAGATATTCTTAAAAGTATATCTGAAAATTTATCAGAGAGAAAATCATCTGCTGCACTTAATAACTATATAGTCTTGTGTAATAATATTAAATATGTAAATGATTTGTTTCAATATTCTATTAAATCATTATCATCAATCCAAAATCAGCTTAATACGAGTTTACAAACAGAATCATTCATAAAGAATGACCTAAAAGATTCTACTAACCCTCTTTTCTACTTACGCAAAATAATTCCACGCATATTGTTAAATGACATTAATGTTTCAGAGAAATTTGCGGTTTATACATTACCAGACAATAGAGAAGGTATTACAGTAGAAAATGTTGGTAAACTTTCAAGGCGTTTTTTGGACTACAATAATTTAGTAACTACAGCAAGACAGTTTATTGATAGTATGGTATCAGATGCATATCAGCTCACTATTTTAGATGCAAAGGAGATAAATTATCACGTTCTGGCATCGTTAAACAGTTTCAACAAATATGTAACAAAGTCAATAAGACAAGCCCTTTTTAATGAAGATATTGAAAAATCACTAAAAAAATTTGAAAAGCTAAATTATAATCAATGGGCAAACTCATCGATAACTAAATGTTCCAATAGGACATTTGGCGAAAAAGTTGATTTTCTTTTTACAGCTTTAAATCTTATTTCAGAAAACACTCTTAAAGATGATTTAAAAAGTTTATTTAAATTTTCATCGGAGTTTACACATATTGGCTATATATCTACTTTCTTCTCAAGTTCTGCTGATTCTGAAGTTATTTTTGGGGATGAAATTAGCCCTTATTTGCCAAGCACAGAAAATTTTAGTGAACTCAAATATGAAATATTGGAAACAGCAGTAAATTTTTATGGTAAAGTATACCTACCTACATTAGTTAATCTTTGTAAAAAGCTTTTTGAGAATGATATTTCAAATATATTTGAAACATCTCTTAACGATTTGATTAAAAATTTAATGGAAGGGATTAAAACAAGAAATAATCATTACTACTTTTTTATTCGTGAGGGAATGATAGGTTCATCAGAAGTAATTGACTTAACTTGTATGTGCAAAACCACCAATCATTGGTCTCCGCCTCACGATTTATCGAATATTTATTGTAAAAATTGTGGTAGTAAATTTAATCTTCTTGAAATAGAAGGTGACCCTGGATACATAATAACAAGCAATGGTCCTGTTAAAGTAATAGGTTCGAGTGTTCCAGACTTTGATGATTTACCTCTTGAAAAGAAAATCGAATTATTAAAAACAGTTGAAGAATTATTGAAAAAAAATAATACATAATTCAAAAAGCGCAACTATAGTACTCCATGGATGAAACCGAACATACCGCGTATCTCAGAACACCATGAAAACTTCTGCGAATAAATAACCCCGAAGGGGTGACATGGTTATAGATAAGCAATTACCATGAAATCAAATCCCGAAGGGATGACACCGGAACGCAGGTTTCTCATGTCACCCCTTCGGGGTTGAAAACCTTTTTTCTGTTTTTGCTATAATCATGACATCCCTTCAGGATTGAGAAAGAAAGATACCTTATACCATAACCATGACCTCTCTTCCTGTTCGGTTTCAGTCGTTGATTACTATAATATCTCTGCACATTATAAACCTGAACCCGCCCATGGGTATCATCCACATTTGCTTTCCCTGCCATCCCCACACAGTCTGCCCTTGTGAAAATAGGGGGCTTGTCCTCACAAAACTTGTCCTCGTGAAACTTGTCCTCATGGAAATGGGGAACGGGGAGACGTTTGGGAATGACAGGAAGAACCGCCGTAGATTATGCAAATCCAAAAACCGTTTTATGTTTATGCGCAACTCATGTGCAATTACAGGCGCCTATTTTTATGATATTACAACAACTATGCCTTTTCCTTTATTGACAAAGGGTTAGATGTCTGTTAGTATTTGCACCTACATAATTTGAACATACCCTGTAAGAATTCAAATATAAATACCTGTTGATTTTGGAAATGCTTTAATCCGTTCAAACAAACGTAAAACATCCTATAATATAATAATAAAAGGCAATAAAGAGAAAGATTATGATTGATACACGGGAAATCTGGAAATGAAACAAGTATTAATCAGGCAGGGGCAGGTTGTAGTGGAAGAGATTCCTGTACCACAAGTTGAGTCTGGAACTGTACTTGTACAGGTGAATTATTCCTGCATCTCTATCGGTACTGAAATGAGTGGCATCAAAGCAAGTGGTCTGCCACTCTGGAAGAAGGCGCTCAGACAACCTGAAAATATAAAAAAAGTATTGCAGATGGTTGTAACACAGGGGTTTGCCCATACCCGTAACCTGGTTGATAGTAAACTCTCTGCCGGCCAGCCGACAGGGTATTCTGCTTCCGGTATTGTAATGGAAGCAGGCAGTGGAATTGACAATTTGCAGCCGGGTGACCGGGTTGCATGTGCAGGGGCTCAGTGTGCCCATCATGCGGAGTTCATCCGTGTTCCGGGAAATTTGACAGTTCCTGTACCGGAAAATGTAGATATTGCTTTAGCGAGTACTGTTACCTTGGGAGCTATAGCCCTTCAAGGAGTACGCCGTGCCAGTCCGACATTGGGTGAAACATTCGTTGTTCTTGGTTTAGGTATTTTGGGGCAGCTTATTGTTCAATTGCTCAAGGCCAATGGTTGCAGGGTTATAGGAACTGATCTTGATAGGGAACGTGTTAATCTGGCTAATAAGCTCGGTATGGATATAGGGATTCATCCTGACGAGGGCAATGATATTGAAGCGGTTGCGCGTTTCACCGATGGTATCGGCTCTGATGGTGTGATTATAGCGGCCTCTACACCTTCCGATAAGGTCATTTCAACAGCTTTTCAGATGTGCCGTAAAAAGGGACGTGTTGTATTAGTTGGCGATGTAGGACTAAACCTTAATCGGGCTGATTTTTATCAAAAAGAACTGGATTTTTTCATCTCAACTTCCTATGGACCGGGTCGCTATGATTTTCTCTATGAGGAAAAGGGTTTAGACTATCCTGTGCCTTATGTACGCTGGACTGAGAATCGCAATATGTCGGAGTATCTCAGGTTGATTTCTGATAGAAAAGTTAAGATAGATCCTCTCATTACGGCTACTTATTCTATAGAACAGGCTGGGGAAGCTTATGGATCTCTAAAAGCTGAAGGGGCAAAGCCTCTTATGATACTGCTTTCCTATCCAAAATCAAAAGAAGATACTACTCCCATCCGTACTGTTCCAAATCCAACAGCAACTCCTGCAGGATCTCATCAGATCCGGATAGCAATTGCAGGGGTCGGTGATTTTGCCAGAGGTATGCACCTTCCCAATCTCCAGGCGCTATCAGGTTCTTACCATATACAGGCAATTATGAGCCGAACAGGCCATAACGCAGTCGCTACTGCAAAACAGTTTAATGTCAACTATGCTACTACGGATTATCAACAGATTCTTGATGATCCGGAGATTGATGCTGTTTTAATTGCTACCCGGCATAACCTTCATGCCACAATGGCTTTGAAGGCAATCCAGGCAGGCAAGCATGTGCTGTTGGAAAAGCCATTGGCGCTTACCAGGGAAGAGTTAAAAGAAATCGAAAATTTCTATTTGTCATCTACCGGGCATTCCCTGCCGGTTTTAATGACGGGTTTTAATCGCCGTTTTTCCTGTCATATCCGCCGCATTTATGAAGTAATCAAAAGCCGGAGCAATCCGATGATATTGAATTACCGGATGAATGCAGGGTATATTCCTTTTAATCACTGGGTTCATACGGAAGAGGGTGGCGGCCGTAATTTAGGTGAGGCTTGCCATATTTATGATCTTTTTACCTATTTAACAGAAAGCAAAGTTATATCAGTGAGTGCAAAAGCCATCAGGCCTGCTCATGATTATTACCGTTGCAAGGATAATTTTATTGCAACAATAACCTTTGAAGAAGGCTCTGTTGCTACACTTACCTATACAGCCCTTGGAAGCAGAGAATATCCGAAAGAACAACTCGATATTTTTGTTGATGGAAAAGTTTTATCTCTCAATGACTACAAGGAACTTACGATAACTGGCTCTAAAGTGAAAGGGACTGCGACCAAAAGAATCGATAAGGGACAAAAAGATGAGCTTGAGGCCTTCGCCCTTGCTATTCAAAAAGGAGGAGAATGGCCTATTCCTCTCTGGCAACAGGTGCAGGCAACAAACATAGCCTTTTTAGTAGAAGATGAGATTGGAAGTTGCCCTCTGCAAGGCTAAAGCCTTGCCCTACGTCGATACCGTTTTTTTCATGTGTAGGGGCAGGTTTGAAACCTGCCCCTACTGTTTCATTTTAACTATACTATATCTGTTTCTCTCTAAATGTGTGGAATAGTAGGATCTTTCGTATTTCGAAATAGCGACTTTATTATTACAGAGCCATATGTCATCCGTATGCGGGATACTATGGTACACAGGGGGCCTGATGGTGCGGGTATATGGATTTCTGAAGACCGCAAGGTAGGACTGGGACATCGGCGACTCTCTATCATTGATCTATCTCAGGCTGCTGCTCAACCTATGTGCAATGAAAACGGTACCCTGTGGGTATCTTTTAATGGTGAGATATATAACCATGCAGAGATACGCTCTGAATTAAAAGCAATCGGTGGCCATCATTGGAAGACAGATCATTCTGATACCGAGGTAATACTTCATGCCTTTGAACAATGGGGTATCAACTGTTTACATAAATTTCGTGGTATGTTTGCCATTGCCCTATGGGATGCAAAGAATCGGGAATTGTGGCTCATTCGCGATCGTATCGGTATTAAACCGTTATATTACAGTGTTCACAATAACCGTATTACCTTTGCCTCCGAGATCAAGTCATTATTAGAAGACCCTGATCAGAAGCGCGCAGTACATGAGGAATCCTTCTATCATTACCTCTCTTTTTTAACTACCCCTTCTCCTCAGACCTTGTTTGATGGAATTAAGAAATTGTCTGGAGGTACATGGTTAAAGGTAAGTGAAGACGGCCGGATCCGGGAACAACGCTATTGGGATGTATGGGATTATACGAAACCTCTAACGAACATCTCTGAAGACGAGATAGCCGGTATGATCCTCTCTGAGCTTCGTACTGCAGTAAAATTGCGCAAAGTCAGTGATGTGCCGGTAGGCATCTTTCTCTCCGGCGGTATAGACTCCAGTACCAATGCCGCTCTGTTTTCTGAAGGAGAGGAAAGGACGGTAAAAACCTTTACCATCGGCTATGAGGGGGAGTATCAGACGTATCAAAATGAACTCAACTATGCCCGCCGGATGGCCGGTGAAGTAAAGGCAGAGTACCATGAGCGCTTACTGAATGTTGATGACCTTATGAACTTTCTGCCAGAGATGGTTTATCTGCAGGATGAGCCAATTGCTGATCCGGTTTGTGTGCCGGTTTATTACGTATCAAAACTAGCACGTGACAATGGCATTATCGTTTGTCAGGTTGGAGAAGGGGCTGATGAACTTTTTTGTGGTTACTCCGGTTGGATGACGGCACTCAAGCTGCAGCGTCTTGATGACCTGCCAGTGCCACGATTGTTTAAGAAAATAGGACTTTCATACTTGCGCTTGCTAGGTAAGGATATGACTTCTTATTATGAATGGTTGCGTCGGGGTGCAGAAGGGGAGTCTATCTTCTGGGGTGGAGCGGAGGCATTTACCGAAACACAGAAAAGGCGACTGCTCTCTCCCCGGCTACGCAAAAAATTTATAAACTTTTCCTCATGGGAAGCCTTGAAACCAATCAGACGCCGTTTTGAAGAAAAAGCATGGGAGAAATCGCATCTCAACTGGATGACGTATCTTGATCTAAATCTGCGCCTTCCTGAGCTGCTATTGATGCGGGTGGATAAGATGACTATGGGGGTAAGTCTTGAGGGAAGGGTACCTTTCCTGGACCATAAGTTTGTGGAGCTAGCCATGGGTATCCCTGAGGCAATAAAGACAAAAAACGGTACCTTAAAATATATACTCAGGAAAGCTGTGCGTGGCCTCATTCCTGATGAACTCATTGACCGCAAAAAACAGGGATTTGGTGTGCCGGTGTATGAGTGGTTCTTTGATAGGTTAGGAGAACAAATTCGCAGAGAACTAAGCGATTTTTGCGACCAGACCGACTTTCTTGACCGTGTCGAGGTAATGCGCATGATTGATCAGGGTAACGGCCCTCAGGCGTGGTATCTGTTTAATCTTGCATTGTGGTGGAAGGAATACATTGTATGAGAACTAAGATATATGCCTTATTAACCGTGCGAAGCGGTTCCTTCCGGCAAACATTGTTTGATCTTTACAGGAGGTCTATTGCTTCCGATTTTATCCGAAAAGTGATGGAAACCTTTGCAACTCAGGTGTTACAAGTATGTATTAGTTTACTTACTACTGTACTTGTGGCTAGGGCTCTCGGGCCTGAGGGAAGGGGGCTTTACGCTGTAGCGTCGGCCATAAGTGCTATGGGTGTGCAGTTTGGCAATTTGGGTTTGCATGCTTCGAATACGTATTATGTTGCCAAAAACCGTGAACTCCTTCCTTCACTATTAGGCAATACAATAGCAGTTAGCTTTGTATTCGGCAGTTTTGTAATAGGTCTGATATGGCTGATATTTTCTCTATGGCCAACCGCTCAACCTGTGCATGGTTTGTTACTTATAATGGCATTGGCTTGGATTCCTTTTGGTCTTGCTTACATGTTAATGCAAAATCTCCTTCTTGGTATTCATAAAGTGCGTGCTTTTAATATAAGTGAGATAGTAACAAAAATTTTAGGAATTACCTTGATTGGATTAATAGTTATGTCTGGTAATGTAACGGCAGAGAAAATACTTCTCGCTGGACTTATTACCTTTTTTTTTACTTTACCTTGGATGTTATGGTGTTTAAAACCCTATATCGTATCTTTCCCTTTCCCATCATTTACGGTCTTCAAAGAAAACATTTTTTATGGGCTGAAAGCCTATTTGGGTGCTTTTTTTGCCTTCTTAGTGTTACGTGTAGATTTGTTGATGGTAAAACATATTTTAGGGGCACAGCAGGCTGGGTACTATTCTATTGCCGTAACCATGACTAATATGTTATTTATGTTGCCTGTTGCAATCGGGACTATTTTATTTCCAAAGTTGTCATCTCTATCAACTGAACCAGACAAATGGATTCTCGCAAAAAAAGTAGCACTGCTTGTGGGTGTCATGATGGTTGTTATAGCAGGATTAGCTACATTGTTAGCAGCGCCACTTGTGCGACTGTTATTTGGTATGGCTTTTTTGCCTGTAGTGATACCTTTTATTTGTTTGCTGCCAGGTATTGTTATGTTATCTATCAATTCAATTTACATGAACTACTTTGCGTCTATGGGGATGCCTCTTATTACGGTATACTCTCCTGCTATAGCAGCAATATTTAATATCCTACTCAATTTAAAGATAATACCCATATTTGGCGTTGTTGGGGCATCAATCGCCTCTACAGTATCATATGGATTTATGCTTATTGCAAGTATTGTATATATTTTTTATGCCAAAAGAAATGTATTATCATGAGATTAGTGACCTTCCAGGAGTTTAATGAAATATATCAAGAGTCTGTTCGCACTGTTTTTAAGTATTGGACACCGCAAATGCAGATGGAAATTGCAACCCACTGCTATAGCTGGAGTCCAAATATTTTCGATTTTCAAGGTTATTTACAGGCTTCGGCAATCCGTTTTTACAAAGCTTATGCAACATTTGCTGAAAACGGATGTGAACAGACAATCTGTGATATTGGAGGATTTTGGAGCGTCTTCCCAATAACACTGAGAAAATTAGGATTTGCAGTAACAATGACTGAATCTTTGCAATACTATAGTAATTCATTTAACAATTTATTTAAACATGCTGCCGATTGGGGAGTGAAAGTCGTAAGCTATGATCCTTTTCAGGCAGGAGCAATTGTTCCTGGTTGTTTCGATGTGATTACAATTATGGCAGTTTTGGAACACTACCCTCACTCTTTAAAGACTTTTATGGACAATATTACTTCTATGCTAAATTCTAAAGGGATATTGTATATTGAGGTTCCCAATATCGCTTATTGGCCAAAAAGAATAAGCTTACTTTTTGGACGAACACCTCTTGTGCAACTCCGGGAAATTTATAAGTCAAAAGTTCCTTTTATTGGTCATCATCACGAATTTACCATCGGAGAATTAAGAGATTTGGCAAAACTATCAAAACTTGCTATTGTTCAAGAATTATATTTCAATTACTCTGCGCAAAATAATTTTTTCCGGCGATTTATTGCTCAACCTCTGGAAACTTTAATACAATTTGCTATACCTGATACAAGAGAAGTTTTAGCAATCGTTTGTCAACAATATACAAAATCATAATATTGTGGACAAAATCAAAGAAAACGCATTTGGCAGTCTCAAATAGTTGCGCCAGGTATTAACGTCCATCAACAAAAAGGCATGGTAGTGAAATCTGGTTGTAGTAGAGGTTGTTTGATTTTATTGCCATTAGCAAAAATCTTGTGGAGAGAATAATGGATACGAGAACTTTTCATGATCCAGAAGAATACAAAAAACAGGCACAGAAACATTGGATGTCTGCTCCACGTGGTTCTAACTATTCTGCTAAGGAATTGATGTCTAGTGAATTTTTTGAGGAAGTCGAAAGACATCGTTACTGTACTCATCCATGGATACTTGAGAATATAAAAAGATTCGATCTGAAAGGTAAAAAAGTGTTGGAGATTGGTTTCGGTATGGGAACCGACCACCTTTCCTTAGCAAAACAAGGTGGTATTATGCACGGAGTTGACTTAACTCCACGAAATCTTGAAATTATCAGGAAAAGGTTTGAGATATATGGTCTCAAATCAGAACTTCTTGTTAGCGACGCTGAAAATTTACCCTATGATGATAATTTGTTCGACGTTGTATATTCGTTTGGAGTTATTCATCATTCACCAGATACACAGCGAGTAATTTCTGAAATACATCGGGTATTAAAACCAGGCGGCAAATGCTGGATAACGGTTTATCATAAAAATTCAATCTTTTTCTGGTGGTCTGTATTTCTGATAGACTGGGTTTTTAAAGGAGGGTTTCGACGGGAAAGCTTAAAGGGACGACTAAGCAGAATTGAGTATCCAAATGACAACCCGAATATAGTAGTCCATCTTTATACAAGGAAAAAATTTGCTGCTATGTTCTCCATTGCTGGTTTTCACAAAATTCAATCATCAATAAATCATTTAATTGCTGACGATATCGCTTCCCTGGGTAAATATATACCCAGGAAGATACTCGAAAGATTAGCAAAAAAGTTTGGCTGGTATGTAATTATTGAGGCAGTTAAGTGAAAGATGCAAAACTTACAAATATTATACCTAAAGAAAATATTTATGGGCATACCAAACGTCTGTTATGGATTCTTTCAAACATTAAAAAAAATGATACAATCATCGAGTTGGGCTGCGGAACCGGGTGTATGATCACTCTTCCTCTGGCGAAGTTAGGTTATTCTATCGTTGGTATTGATACGGATAAATCGAGTATTGAATTTGGACAAAGGGTTTTTAGCCAGGAAGGAATCAGTCCCGAGATACTAAAAGTTTCAAACATAGAGAAGCTGGACATTAATCCAGATATTATTATTGCTTCCGAAGTATTCGAGCATATGCCAGATAAGGATTTGGGTGTTACTCTTACTAAAATTTACAATAAACTTATACCCAGGGGCAAATTACTTGTCACGGTTCCTAACGGATACGGCTGGTTTGAATTAGAGAGCTTTCTTTGGTTTAAGGTTGGCATTGGCAAACTTTTGGAGTGGACACAAGTGACCCGTGTGGTCAATAAAATTAAACATGTAATAGTTGGCACTGACTTCGAATCGCCGTATTCTTCCACCCTTTCTGCCTCATATCACGTACAGCGTTTTACTTTTAAATCTATCCAGGAGTTGCTCCAGAAACATCATTTTAAAGTAGTTGCTGTTTCGGGCTCGGTACTTTTTGCCGGACCGTTTAGTAATCTTTTATTTACTGGAATACAGCCAATTATGCAGTTAAATTGTTCACTGGTAAAATGGTTTCCCAGGCTGGCGTCTGGTTTTTTTGTCGAATGCCTGGTAGATACTGAAGGCTCTTTTCCCCACAGTGAAAACTAAAATTTGTCACGGAATTTATGCAAAAGATTACAATTCTTAAAGACGCGATTCAAAAACCTGAAGTATCTGACAATACCACAATCATTACATTTGATAAATTGAAAAGTTGGATTAAACAAGGCAAAATTATTAAACATCTCTTTGGTTATCAGGAAGCAGAAATTTTGACATATCATTTGCCGATTATTCCCAAACCTTTTCAAACAGCGTTGCTGCTTAAATTGTTAAGTAGAAAGGCTTGCCATTTTAAGGATGAACAAGGATCCCGCTGTGCAATTACGATTCGTTTTTTATCTCAACTTTTCTGGCAGTTAATAAAGGATTATAGACGGAAGCCTAAATTAATTCAGAAAGTTCATTGCGAAGTCGAAGACTTAATAAAACAGTCTACAGGAAAACCTCAGTCTTCATACAGGATCGATTTATTGACAACGCCTGTTTATTTGCGCACTGATTTGTGGTTTGGCGTGCGTTCAGGAGGATCGGTAGGGCATATTGCAGGCGTTTTAAATAACTTAGACGAATTTGCTGACAAACCTGTATTTTTGACAACCGATACAATTCCCACCGTCAGGACCGGGATAGAAACTCACGTAATTTTGCCGGACAACTCCTATTGGAATTTTAAAGAAATGCCAAGCTTTCAGTTTAATGAGATCTTCGGCCAAAATGCGCGTAAGCTCCTGAATAATAAAAAATTATCCTTCATCTATCAAAGATATAGCATAAATAACTATTCAGGAGTCAAGCTGTCAACGCATTATCGTGTTCCCTTTGTGCTCGAATATAATGGCTCAGAAATATGGATAAATCGAAATTGGGGCAAACCTTTAAAATATGAATTTTTATCTGAACGCATCGAGCTCCTTAATCTCAAAGCGGCTGATGTCGTGGTGGTGGTAAGTCAGCCGATGAAAGATGAACTGGTAGTAAGAGGAATCGGGGCGGATAAAATTTTGGTTAACCCCAATGGCGTCGATCCCAATAAATATTTCCCCAACGTAGATGGTTCGAAGATACTCAAGCAATATAATCTTAATAGGAAAACAACCGTCGGTTTCATTGGTACCTTTGGCAGATGGCATGGCGCAGAGGTCTTGGCAGAGGCATTCGGGAGGCTTCTGCATGAATTTCCGGAGTATACGGATCAGGTACAGCTCTTCATGATCGGGGATGGAGAAACCATGTCGCAGGTTAAGAAAAGCTTGCAGAAGTATAACATCGCTGATGCATGTAAGCTTACTGGCCTGGTTCCGCAAGAAGAAGGGCCTTGTTATCTGGCGGTTTGTGATATTCTGGTCTCCCCGCATGTGCCGAATCCTGACGGCACGCCTTTCTTTGGTTCTCCTACAAAATTGTTTGAGTACATGGCTATGGGGAAAGGAATTGTGGCATCTGACCTGGATCAAATTGGTGAGGTTCTTAAACATGGGAAAACTGCCTGGATGGTAAAACCAGGAGATCCGGAATCCCTGATGTATGGTTTGAAGTCGATGATTGATGATAACGACCTTCGGCAAAGGCTGGGAAATGCTGCCAGGCAAGAGGTAATCGCGAAATATACCTGGAAAGAACATACACGAAAAATTATTGAAAAATTGAAGGAACGCTGTGAACATTAAGCATTATCTGAGACGCGCTGTATCTCTGCCTCCACACATAATAATAAAGAAGATGTCAGACAAGATTGCCCGTAAAGTGGCGTTTGTCCGTCGGCGGCAACATGATATGAAACTCCCGACCTTTACGGAGGCATTGTCTTCTCATGATAAATTGGGCAGCTTCTTTAAATGCGTTCCGGTGGAGTTATTATTACCTCACAAGGACTGGATTATTGCTGTAACCGAACACTACCTTGCCCACAGGTTTGACCTGCTTGGCTCAGGATGGGTACAGGTTAGGCATGGAATGAGATGCAGGGGGGTTGAAGGGCATGTGTATTATGCAGGCCGGGAGGTAACGCCTGATAAAGACGGCCACTGGCTTGAAGGTCGAATAAATAGGGCAAATGTAACAGAATCGAAGCGTATTTGGCGTTTCATAGACGGAGATTATAGTCCTATTAACTGGCATTTAGATTTCAAATCTGGCTATCTTTGGTCAGGAGATACCTGGTTTCAAGATATCCCGTATGGTCATGAGCCAGGCGTGGATATTAAAGTGCCCTGGGAGCTTGCCCGGATGCAGCATTTGGCACTTCTGGTTTGGGCTTATTCCTTGAGTAAAAATGGCAGGGAAGGTTTTCGTCACTATGATGTTTATCGCCGTGAGTTTTGTAATCAGGTATTGGACTTTATTGCAACCAATCCTCCACGCTTTGGGGTAAACTGGCGATGTACCATGGATGTCGGAATACGGGTATCAAACTGGCTGGTTGCATATGATTTATTCAAGGCACATGGCGCTGAATTTGACAGAGAATTTGACTCACTATTTTTTAAAAGTATCTATGAGCATGGCCTGCATATTGTAAATAATTTAGAATGGTATTCCCAATTACACGGGAATCATTATCTTGCAGATATCGTTGGACTCTTGTTTGTAGCAGCTTATCTGCCACGTACGCCAGAGACAGATGTTTGGTTGGCCTTTGCCGTGCAGGAGTTGGTAGAGGAGGTGGAATATCAATTCACATCTGATGGGGTAAATTTTGAGGCATCAACCAGCTACCACCGGCTTGCTGCTGAGATGGCAGTTTATGGAACAGCCCTGATAATGGTGCTGCCGCCTGAAAAACTAAGGGCTTTAAAAGACTACGATTATCGACTCCACCGGAGTATTCCTAAATTAAGACCTGCTTCAATGCAACTTTATCCTTTAGAGGGGAGTGAAGAAAAGACTCCTTTTCCGGTAAGATATCTGGAAAAGCTTGAGAAAATGGCCGAATTTGCCATGCACGTCACAATGCCCGATGGCCATGTCCCTCAAATTGGCGATAATGATAGTGGTCGTTTTTTAAAGCTCCAGCCGGTCTATCAAAGCATGACTGTTGCAGGAGCGAAGATGAGTTATAATAACTTAGATACGTACAATGTGTTCCCGGATGATACAGTCTATTGGTACGAAGACCATGCTGACCACCGGCATTTGGTCGCTGCTATAAACGGGATCTTTCAGCGACACGATTTTGCTGATTTTGCCACTGAGAAACAGCTCGAATACTATATCGTAAAGTCATTGTGCAATAACGGGAGATCTTTTTCTTGCTGTTCTAAAAAGAAGAATAATTATAAGGAACATGATACATCGGATAATGGATTAGAGCTTTACACGTATCCCGGTTTTGGTCTCTATATCTACAAATCCAAATTTTTATATCTTGCAGTACGGTGCGGGCATATCGGCCAGAATGGAAATGGTGGCCACGCCCATAATGATCAGCTTTCCATCGAACTTGCAATACATGGGGTTCCCATTATTGTCGATCCAGGTACTTATCTGTACACCCCTTTGCCAGAAAAGCGTAACTTGTTCCGATCTACAGCAATGCACAATACATTATCGGTATCAGGAAAAGAGCAAAACACCTGGCACGAAGGTAGATCGGGTTTGTTTGGAATGCTTGATCAGGCGAAGGCAAAAGTTGTTGAGATAAATACGCATAAATTTCTTGGTGAACACCGTGGTTTCGGCACTGTTCACAGGCGTTTGCTTGATATTCATGAACGGTATATTCATGGTTTTGATGAGTGCAATCTGAGTGAGAAAAAAACTGTCGTATTCCATGTTGCACCTGGGGTAAAAATTACTATGGCACAGAGAGACAGCAGACTTGATTTATACTATGGCAAGTTGAGAGTAAGGCTGTCTGCAGAAACAGGTGAGTGGTCAGTGCACGAGTCATTTCATTCTCCTGGATATGGGATAATACAAAATTGTCAGTTGGTAAAATTACAAAGTACTCAAAACAGTATTCGGTGGTTGGCAGAGATCGTGGAGACAAAGTGAAACAGAGAAAGATTTTGATGATATGCAGTACTTACTGGAACTCGCCAATTCAGTTAGGAGACCATCATCTTGCTCGTAAATTTGCTCAGGCCCAGTGGGATGTAGCATACATTTCCAATCCTATTTCACCTTTTCACCTTTTTGCAGGAGTAACTTCCGATCTTCGCGACAGATTTAATACTTACCGGTCCGGTGGTACAAAGGATATGGACGGCCATATATGGAGTTACGTGCCTGGGACATTGTTTGCTCCTCAAAACAAACCATTTTTGCGGAGCAGGTGGATTTATAATTATTGGCAGAGATTGACTCTGCCCAATGTGGTAAAGGTTGTTTCTCAAAACGGCTTTGCAGAGGTTGATGTCCTCTACTTTAGTGAGCCAAGACAGGCATTTTGGCTTGACGTCATTAAACACAAGATGTCTGTTTATCGTGTTGCTGATAAATATTCCAGTTTCCTGGTGTACAATAGGGAGGTGCAGAAACTGGAACGATTATTGGCCAAATCTGTAGATTTAGTACTCTATACTGCAAAAAATCTCAAATGTTATGTTGATGATATGGGTCCAAAGCGCATTTTAAATTTACCGAACGGAGTCAATTTTTTTCACTTTGCCAATGGGAACAAACACACTCCTGATGAATATAAAAAAATCCAAAGACCCATTGTAATATATGTTGGTTCAATAGATTACTGGTTTGACTATGATGTCATTAACTATGCGACAAAAAGTTTACCAGAGGCATCCTTTATTATTATTGGCCCTGATAAATTAGCACGGAAACAACTTATACCCCGGTCAAATTTATACCTGTTTGGAAAACGAAGCTACACCGAGATTCCCTCGTATCTTTACAATGCCGATGTGGGTATTATTCCCTTTAATATTGCAAGATATCCTGAACTCGTCAACAACATTAATCCACTAAAGCTTTATGAGTATATGGCTTGCGGTCTGCCAGTGGTTGCCACCGAATGGGAAGAGCTTAAAGAAATTAACAGCCCTGCAATATTGTATCGTACCAAAGAAGAATTTGTGCAGAAGATTAAAGACGTCTTATTTACCAAGCCGGATAAGGCATCTTATATTAACTTTGCTGAAAAACAGGATTGGACGAAAAGATTTAAACTATTAGAGGATAACATTAATATGATACTATCTTCTTAAATTCAGCAACGATTGAGAAACACATCGCCAATAAGAGGATTGCAGGTGATTGAAAAAAGTTTAACAGTAGAACTGGTTATTCCAAGCTATAATAGATTAAGCATTCTGAGAAAAACTTTGAAACAGGTGAGGATGATGTATCCGGATCTTAACATTTGTCTGGGATTACAAGGTGAAAAGCCAGATCAGGATTTTCAGCATCAATTAGAAAGCGACCCCTGTGTGCGAGTTGAAGTATTGCCAGTCCCAAGTACTACCGGGACATTGAATCATTGTATTTTGAGTTCTCAAGCTGATATTATAGTAAGCCTGGATGATGATGCAGTTCCCTGTTTTGGCTGGCTTGAGGCCCATGTAGCAGCTTTTACGGGAGATACTGGTTTAGTCTATACTTCTGGTCGTGAGATAAGATCGACAAAAGGGATATCTGCATTTTCAGACTGGTTCCGGATTATGATAGAGTGGTTTTTCGGATTATTTGTAGGATGTGATAAGAAATTGCATGGGCGTATAGTTGGTTGGATCAATTGGATTGGATTAATTTTTGCAAATTTCGATCAGCCAGGGACCTGCAAAATAAATTCTCCACGAGAGGGCAACATGGGCATAAGGCGCGAGCTGTTTTTAAAATTTAATGGATTTAATAAAGCGTTTAGAGGAAATGCGTGGGGATTTGGAGCAGATTTCGGTCTGCGGCTGGCCCGGGAAGGTAAATTCGGGCAATATTTAGGAGATGCTATTATCATTCATCATGAGGTTTCTTTTGGCGGAAGTCGCGAGTCGAAAAGGGCACAATGGTTCAGTGATTTTTTCTCTAACAATAAGTTACTGATACATAATTTAGGACCTCAGGCGTGGATAGGGTCTCTTCCTCGATTAATAAAAAAACTTCTTTTTTAAAGAGATTCCAATATACTATTTGATATAACAAGAAAATGATATCGAAGTAAAGCCTTTTAACCATGAGAAACGATAGTAAATTGCCTGTTTATTTCCCTGTTGCTCTCATGCTTATAAAATTTAAATAGACATTCATTCATGCCTAACAGTAACATGATAAACCTGAGTCTCTTGCTGGAAAAAAACATCGGCTCAAAACTTCCGCATATCAGAAAGCCTAGAAGTGCTGCGAAAAAGCAGATAGAGAGGATATGGTAAAAACTAAATGCTTCTCTCTTACGATTTTCCTTTTCGATGAGAAAGCATCTTTGAATAAAGGCAAATATGAGCCATACATATGCCGAGAAGCCAACCAAACCTGATGTAGCCAATATCTGAACATAATCCATAGATATCCTCATGTGTTTATCTGTGGAGACAAATTTATATGCATCCGGACCAATACCGGTAAGTAAATCTTTTTTCAAAATTGATACGGTATCTTTTATCATCTGTAACCGCTCCAGATTACTACCCAGCCGTATTCCGCCTTGCTCAAAAGGGTTGATGATACTGCTTATGAGCTTGCCAGTTGTAGAATCCGGATGATATAGTATAGTAACAAAGGCTGCTAGTATTATCATTGACACAAACCATGATGATAGTTTCCAGTTTCGGTAAAATAGTACCAATATTACACTGCTAAAGGTACCCAACCATGCTATTCTTGAGAAGCTCAAAAAGCTTGCTATAAGAAGAACACAGAGGGAGAACAAGAGAAAAGCTTGTTTCCTTTTTCCGACTTGATCCATAATCAAAATACCGATTATGAGTGGAATAATGAGAGTATTTATATGAGCTGTATAGATATCCAATCGGGAAGACTGCGTTTGAAAGTACTTGAAGATTTCGTAAACAGACCAGGCTGTTGCCATAAGAATAATGAGGCCGACTAACCTTTCTGTGAAGTCTCTTTCTAACCGGTAGCTTGCAAGCATAAGATAAAGGAGAAAATATCTTAGGGTACCAATTGAGGATAAACTGTGGAGAGGGTTTATCGAAAATAAAGAAGTAAGAACTAAGGCTAGCATAAAGATGCCCATAGGTCTTTCAATCCCGGTGATACAAAATAACGGCTTTTTATTACTGAGCCTGTTGATAGTGTAGCCTATCAAAGCTAGCCAAAATGCTCCTTCGTTTACCGCTATCGATAAAGGTAGAGAAATTACAAAGAAAATGAGGCTGCTCTTGAATAAAAGATCTCCAAATTTTCCTATCGCAGTCGTAGTAATCTTACGGTACATTATTCTTTTTTTTCTCTCCTTCTTTTTTTGAACAAGACCTTCAACCCTTTTTATATAGGCATGCACATCTCTTTCCTTGCACTCATTGCAATAGGTAATAAGAAAACGATAGATATCGAGTTTGGTAAAGAGATTGTCCATTGACAATATGATTTGTGCAAGGTTCTTTAACCTGCGCCTCTTGCTAACACAGGTGTTGAATTTAACACCTTCCAGGTCGATCAGGAATAGCTCGCAGTCTGATTCTTTGCCTTGAACGAGGATATTGCTTGCCTTCAGATCATTATGATATATTCCTTTTGTGTGGAGCAGGGCTATTAACTGGGCTAAATCCTGTATTAATCTTCTTTTCCATTTTCCATGAGGTGTGTCTATGCGACCCAAAAACCATTTTGTAAAATACCAATCGAGTTTTTCAGTATCGGATACCTTCTCGGTTACATACCAACTCTCACGTAAAAGTCCATATCTCCTTTTATCTAATATGGCAAGCGGCCTGGGACTATTTGCGCCCAGAACCTTAAGATGTTGAAATGCCTGAAAGGCCTTTTTTGATTTTGATATTCTTCGCATGCCGGATAAAAATGGATACTTGTGTACCTTAACAATAATAGGAAGGTTACTTATGGTAAAATCAACGATTGTTGTTTTGGGTGTTTCTTTGATAACCTTAATTTCAGGCGGTTTTCTGTTAACTGTTGAGATAATACTTTCAGCTACTTTTTTAAAACCTTCCTCTATTATACCTTTATGGCCTTCTATCTTAATGAATTCAAACATCTCATCTCAAAATAATCTGGTATAAATGTATAAATTGCTGCGCATTTCTGGAAATGGTGTAGTATTCGGCTATTCTTCTGGCAGCAAGAGAAAATTTCTCCCTTTCGGTGTTATTTGCTAAAAGGAATCGTATTTTTCCTGCCATTTCTTCAATATCGCCTGGATTGTTCAGTAACAAAGAATCCATCCCTTCCATTATTTCAGAAACCCCGTTTGCCCTGCTTGTTATTACCGGGAGACCGCTCGCCATTGCTTCAAGGCACACATTTCCGAACGGCTCATAGAGGGTCGGAAGCACAAAGATATCCGATGCTGCATACAATGTTTTTACATCCGATTGCGGACCTGTAAAAATAACACTGCCAGACAGATTTAGTTTCTCCGAAAAATGCACATACTTTTGAATAGTATTATCTTTGCCAACGACAACAAGCTTTGTATCCGGATAATCATTCTTTATTATTGCAAACGCTTGTATAAGAGAGGATAAACCTTTCCTCTCAAACCCCGTTCCAAGAAAAAGGATTACCTTCTCATGCAATTTTATATGAAACATTTTTCTTACTTCAGAGAAGTATCTTTTCCTGTTGCATGGATGAAACGTGTCTATATCAACGCCATTATAAATAACCTCAATATCTTTTTCTAATATACTATAGTTTGCGATAAGCTCTTTTTTAACCTGGTTTGAAACGGCTACTATCTTCTTGAAATTTCTTTT
Source organism: Candidatus Jettenia ecosi (assembly GCA_005524015.1). Classification (GTDB taxonomy): domain Bacteria; phylum Planctomycetota; class Brocadiia; order Brocadiales; family Brocadiaceae; genus Jettenia; species Jettenia ecosi. Next base: position 9,534 of record SULG01000035.1, on the reverse strand, counting down.
TGAAAACTGCTTCTTTTCGATGGAGAGAAGGAGCATCTGATACGGTAGATACAATTTGAAGTATCGTAATACCGGATTCTTGATTTTCCGTAAAATGTTTTTCCTGTATTCTTTGTGGCAGCCGCCGCCTGCCCGAAAAACATCCTGTTTTATCGTTCTTCCGAAACCCTGAATAATATCAAACTGGTGCTTCTTAAGGACTTGTTGAGAGAACACCAGGAAACTTAGTACCTTTAAAAACCTGCCAAGTTTGATGATGGGGACCTTGTGTACAATAATCCTTCCGTCAATTGGCTTATCAATTTTCCCTACGATAAGATGCACCTCATGTCCCATATCGAGGAGTTGCCTGGCAAAGGTAAAGACAAATCGTTCAGTGCCTCCATGTGTGGTATATTTCGGATAGACCAGGGCAATTTTCATCCTTACCTGCTCCATTCAATAAATTTAAACGAGGCTGCCTTTGGCAGAAAAGACGTAAAATCTTACGGTCTCTCCTAAAAAACGGATCGACGTAGGGCAAAGGCTTCAGCCTTGCTTTCCCGCCAGAATACATGCACCGGGATAGCAACCCGAAAGGGTTGCCCTACAGAATTAAAATCCCTCTCCTATAGATAAATTCATCAGAATTGACGATTATAGTATTTCAAGTATGAAACCGAACCTATCCTCAACAGAGGAAAAACTACCCCACCAGTCATTGCGAGGGTCTTGTCCGAAGCAATCCTTTGCAAGTTTCAGAAGAGATTGCTTCGGACAAGACCCTCGCAATGACCTGTTGAGAGATTCCGTAACGTTCCCTATACCAGCATACAACCAAAGACTCATGCACTACATTTTGTTCGATTTCATCTATTGGATGCTATAGTTGCTTAATTTTTTACCAATAATATTTTGGAGCTCTTTCGATGTATTGTATAAATTATGATGCTTCCGGATATATTCAATACCTGCATTTCCTAACTGGTTAATTTCTGCCTGATTTTTAATCAATCGTCCCAAAGCCGCTTTCCATTCAGGTATTGAGTTTACCGAAATACTGTTCTTGTTGGTTAAGAATTCGCTCGCAGCTCCTTTAATGTTACCTACAACAGGAACTCCACAACTGAGATACTGTAAGGCCTTAAGTGGTGATTTGCCCATTGAATATGGTTCGTATTCAAGGGGGAGCAATCCAATGTCGAGTGATTGAATAAATCCTGCTTCCTTACCGGGTTCGTATTTATAGTAGTCGAACGGGATAGTGAAATCAGGCTTTTTTCCTGAAAAAACAGCTAAGCGTGTCTGTTGATATGTTGTAAGAACTTCTTCGAGAACACTTTGAAGTTTTTCCAGATGCCAAAGATTTCCGGGAGAGCCTGCCCAACCTATAATAATCTCCTTTTTCGGTAATTTTGGAACTGGCTTCCAAATACTTAAATCAAGGGCCATCGGCACAACATAAACACGGTCGTTAAATGTATTGGCAAAATCCGCCAGAACTCGATTGGCTGTGATTATTCCATCAACGTGCTTAAACCAATACCTGATTCTACAATTTACTTTGAGTTGGGTAAACCACGAATAGGGTTTTTTCGGCCGGGTCCATAGAGCATCATCAAAATCGAAGAACACGGGTATACCGATGGCGAATAGTTTCCGTCCAAATGACGGCCTTAAAAGCGCTTTTTGATTTATGATGGCATCGTAAGATTTTATTCGTGACCAGAAATCTTTAGTAACTTTTTTGATATAATACATATCGAGCAGATGGCCATCTTCAGCCCACATCTTCTGACAGGCGCGGTATCGGAAAACCGTGCTTGCCGTATTTTCAGTGCCATATCCTATTACTGCAACTCGCATATTTTATTATAAGATCCTTGATGTTGAAATTCTTCGTATTGTTTTACTTCCAGGCCATAAGTGCTCTGAAAGTTATTCCCTTCCTCTTCTCTAAGGGTATTTTTCTATGCTTCATAACCCTTTTGACCGTGATTTCTCCTATTCTTTTCAACATCCGGTTTCTATCAGGTTTAAGGGACTGATTTTCTTCCAAATAAGCATCGAAAAATCTTATCCTGTCAGAAGCAGTTATCCCGGAGACTACCATTCTATTGAGTTGCACCAGATTTTTAATCCGATGTTTTGCTGTAATGATAGAGACCTGTTTTGTTCTTTCGTTATCGAGGAGATAGACAAGACATCTTCCTTCAGCCATTACAATAAATATATTTACCGGGAGGAGATCTCCATGGATAATGCTAAACTTATGTACCTTTCCTATTTCCCTCCCTAACTGATATACCATTTCACGTTTTGCCTTAAGGCTGGTAAGTGATGAGAACACCTCCATGAGGGAAGACCCTTTGACTGGAAGTGTAACCAAAAAAGATTCCTGTAATAACCCAAAACTCCTTTTTTCTCCAATAGCTACCACCTCAGGAGCACAGAAGCCGTTACTCTCTAACATTTCCCCCGCTTTCCATGCCCGATAGGCCCTGGATCCTCTAAAAAGGTCTTTTATCTTAAATAAAAAGCCCTCAGACTTGAAGGTTTTTATAAACAATTCACCAAGTGCAGGATAATAAGTCTTCCAGACTATGGAATGGCGGGATGTATGAAAAGGATGTGACTCTTTTTTATAAATATTTTCCAGAAGCCATTTTGTAATATCCTGAAACCGTTCATCAATAGAAAGCTTATATCCACCCTGATAAAATTTAACAAAACCCATAATTACACTCCGGCGCAAAATGGCTTGGTGTATGGTTGGCGGCGGGATAAAGTTTTTCTTATTCCTCGTCTACGCCAATTGTGTATCATTATTTGCTCCATGTAAGAAATATTCTCATAGCTATGATAAAAGGCTTTTATACACAGCTTCGGTCTTTTCAACCATTCTATCTACGGAAAATTCATTTACTTTCCTGAGACCTTCATGCACCAGGTTCTTTCTTAATTTATCATTGGTTAAGAGCTTTATCATGGCCAATGCCAGGTCTTTTGAGTTCATAGGGGGAACTACGAGACCGGTAATACCATCTTCCACAATCTCCACGCTTCCTCCGACATCCGTTGTAATAACTGGCACGCCTGTAGCCATTGATTCCTTAAGCACACCTGGCGAGCCTTCACCACTGATGGAAGATAAGACGGTAATTGTGCACAGGGAAATTACCTGAGGAATATCCTTTTGAAAACCAAGAAATGATACCCTCTCAGCAATATCCAAATTCTTTGCATATCTCTCTAACTCTTCTCTTTTCTCTCCACCACCGATCACCAAAAAACGTGCAGTAGGAATAATGGTTGAGACTTCTTTTGCGGCTTCCAAAAAGTATCTATGTCCTTTATGTTCAGCAAGATGGGCAATAATTCCTACTACGGGTTCTGATGGTTCACAATTTCTTTTCTTGTAACGATTAAGGTCTATGGCGCTGTGTATTGTTACTACTAATTGAGGTGGGATGCCGCAATGTATGAGGCTCTTTCTTATATCTTCAGATACAGCAATTACCTTATCAATACCCATGTATTTAAGCCTTCTTAAAGAATGCTTGATAGGAAAACTGACCCTCCTTGAGACTACTGTTTTATGGCCTTTCGTTAGCATGGACGCTAGAAGCCCAAGAGTATGGGCATTGGATGTATGGAGGTGTAAAATATCATAGCCTCTTCTCAATAATTTAGCTAGAGAGAAGATGGCACAAGGGTCGACACCGCCCCTCATCCTTACTTCATCAACCCATATTTTCTCTGCCTTTGCTCTTTCTGCTAGAGGACTATTAGGCTGGCATATGATGCCTGATTCATATCCCCGATCTCTCAATCCCTTAACCAGGTAAAGAACTTGTTGTTCTCCGCCTCGCCAGGTCTTTTCAGTATTTATGTGGAGGATTTTCAATTTCTACTTTAAATGTATAGGAATTTCAAAGTTTTCCATTATACCGTTAACATACCCCTAACCCTGATTGTAGAGACGCAAAATCTTGCGTCTCTATGTAAGATGCAAGATTTTGCGTCTCTACAGGGGAATAAAAAGTCCCCTCTTGGGAGGGGCTTTAGAGGTGGGTAAAAAAGAAAATTCGCTGAGTTTTGTCTTTTAAAACCCAACCTAATTTAATGTTTAGGAATTTCAATGTTTTGTTGTAGGGGCGAACCTTGTGTTCGCCCTTGCCCTGCACAATCCAGAACGTTTGTGTTTGTTTTCCATTTGGGCGAACACAAGGTTCGCCCCTACAGAGGTGCTATAAAAAAGTAGCCGAAGGCCTATTTTAAAAGTAAAGTCTTTTATCGTTATTTATCTTTTCTTTATACCTTTCTTTGCGCCCTGGTAGTCGATTATATTGATTAATTCCCAGAGTTTTGCGTATTTTAAAAATACATAATAAGCCGAAGATATAGCTATGATAAAACCTGGAAGTCCATCCCTGAAGCCTTGTTTCAGGATATATTTTTTAAGAAACGTTAGCGGCGGTCTTACCATGAGGCTCAGGAGGCCGTCTCTTTTACCTCTTTTTGTGTATTCTTTAGCAGCCACACTGGTAAGGTTATTCATAGTCTTCACGTGGTCTTCAATATTTTCATAGGTAAAGTGATATATATTTCCCTTCAGATAGCCGATCTTCCCATCAACCACAACCTCATCGTGGGGGTCAACTCCGTTCCACCTTCCTTTCTCCGTCCTAAAGAACCTGAGTTTGTAATCAGGATACCAACCGCTGTGCTCTATCCATCGGCCTAAATAATAGACCTTACGAGGTATAAAGTAACCATCATAATGACCTCCTTGTCCTAAGATGCTTTGGATCTCTGCTGCCAGTTCTGGAGAAACCTTTTCATCAGCATCGATATTGAGAATCCAGTTATACGTAACAAGTTTTTTAGCAAAGGCCTTTTGGGTATTTATACCTGGCCACGGGTTATAAAATATCTTTTCCGTGTACTCCTTACAAATGCTGATTGTTTTGTCACTGCTCCCAGAATCTACAATTATTATTTCGTCAGCCCATGTAAGACTTTCTAAGGCATCACGGATATTTCTTTCCTCATTAAGTGTTATGATGGTGACGGAGAGTTTTTCCATATTTAAATGTTTAGGAAATTCAAACGATTTATTCTAAGGGTAAAATAATACCATCAAATAGGCATAGAAAGCAAGAAATTCCTAAGGCAGATGAGCTATTTCCGGATCAATCATTTTAATTCTTGAAAGAGAAAAATAAAGAACTATAATCTAGTGCTTACACGGTTAACCTTATAATAAAGAGAATAGTATAGTAATTCTTTTAAGGAATACATAACTCATGAAATGGTCCCAAACACTAATTCCTACTTTGAAGGAGAGTCCTTCAGAGGCAGAAATTGATAGTCATAAACTCATGATCCGGGCGGGTCTTATCAGAAGAATCACGGCAGGCGCTTATGCTTATTTACCACTTGGAATACTGGTTTTGAATAAAGTTATCAATATTGTGAGAGAGGAAATGAACCGGGCAGGGGCTGTTGAGGTGTTTCTTCCTGCGCTCCAACCGTTAGGTCTCCTGGAAGAGAGCGGGCGCTTAAGTATATTTGGCGATGATTTGATTACCTTTGAAGACCGGCACGGCAAGGTAACTGCATTAGGCCCTACCCATGAGGAAATTATTACGGATATTGTAAGAAATGAAATTAGCTCATATAGACAGCTCCCGATCACCTTGTATCAGATTCAAACCAAGTTTCGTGATGAAACAAGACCACGGTTTGGCGTCCTGCGAAGCAAGGAATTTATTATGAAGGACGCCTATAGTTTTGATATAGATTATGAAGGACTCAGTAAGAGTTATAAATCCATGTATGATGCATACTGCCGCATATTTGACCGGTGTGGCCTGGATTATATTGTTGTTGAGGCAGATTCTGGTGCTATGGGAGGGGACGTCTCCCATGAGTTTATGGTTCCAAGTCATGTAGGTGAGGACGTTCTCATCAGGTGCTTAAAGTGTGGATACAGCGCCAACCGTGAACGCGCTGAAGCTGCACCTATACCTCCGGAAAATCACATGACCCCTCAACCACTGAAAGAAATCCCAACCCCTGATAAACGGACTATCCAGGAAGTTAGTGATTTCTTACAGGTGAAGCCGAACCGAATGGTGAAGACAATGATCTATATTTCGAATGGACAACCCATTGCCATTCTCTTGCGCGGTGATCACGAGGTTAACGAAACTAAATTAACTAAGGTTTTAGGGCAAGAAACCCTTGCGCTTGCAGACCATAACACTATTGAACATGTTACGGGTGCGTCGGTGGGATTTGCAGGTCCTGTGGGATTGCCAGTAAAAATCATTGCCGATCAGGCAGTATCTGTGCTTTGTAATTTTGTTACAGGGGCTAATAAACCAGATATGCATTTATTAAATGTAAACCTGGAAAGGGATTTTGTTATTGACCAAATTGCTGATGTCCGGTATGTAGCCAAGGGTGATAGATGCCCAAAATGTTATCATGAAATCGATATCTCACAAGGTATTGAAATTGGACATGTCTTTAAGTTAGGAACAAAATATAGCGATGCGCTTAAAGCTAAATTCCTGGATGCTACGGGTAAAGAGAAATCTATGATTATGGGGTGTTATGGGATTGGAGTTAACCGTATTATTGCAGGCCTTATCGAAATATCACATGATGAAAATGGTATTATATGGCCACTATCATTGGCTCCATACAAGGTTATTATCATTCCTGTTAATGTCAACGATACCCCCAGTATGCAGATGGCAAATCAAATTTATGATGATCTTACCAGTAATACAGGTATTGAGGTGTTGCTGGATGATAGAGACCAGAGGCCTGGTGTAAAATTTAAAGATGCCGATTTGATCGGTATTCCAATAAAAATCGTTATCGGTAAGAAATTTACTGAAACAAAAGAACTTGAAATAAAGTTAAGAAAAAGCGGAGAAACATTCTTAACACCTCCCGAAGAGGTTAGGTCAAGATTAAAATCTCTGTTTGAAATGTTATCAAAACCTTAAAATTAGCCATGAATTAACACGAATGGACACGAATGAAAATCGGCTTACATGAGGTCTTCATCTCTTTGTTTTCCTGTCGAACATAATAGTGAAACGCTGTCTCATCCCTGGGCGGGTTCGGGTTTGTAACCTGAACCCACAATTTGGAATATTTCCATGGTGTTTAGACCATGAGGACGATATAAGCTATCGAGCGTACAAACTTTATGGGTTCAATTTACAAAATTGAACCCGCAAGGGGTGAAACGCTATCTCATATCAATACATCTCTGAATTTTCTCTAACAAAAGAGACTGAGGATATTAATAGTACAACTAAGGAATTTGTATTTCCTGGTATATTCAGATTAAAGTACTCTTTAAATGTTTTTATCAGTGTTTATTCGTGTTAATCCGTGGTTAAACTTGTTTTTTCATTCGTGTCCATTCGTGGCTAACTTCTATGGGGCAAATCTCTTTACCAAAACCTGCAAATTTAATTATTGGTATACTAACAAGCATTCCTGAGCTTTTATTCCAAATAGACAAGACACTGGAAGAATATTTCGGTCCTATAGACCTTCGAAGTGATATCCTACCCTTTACCTTTACTGAGTATTATAACGAGGAAATGGGCAAAGGTATTCAGAGACAATTCTATAGTTTTGAAAAATTGATAATGCCAGATGAGATAGCTCCTATTAAAGTAAGAACTAATACACTAGAGGAAGTGATTGCTTCTTCAAAAAAATATCCTGTGAAACGTCCTATTAATATTGATCCTGGCTACATGAATGAAAGTAGACTCATCCTGGCCTCTACCAAGGATTTTTCCCATCGTATTTATCTACGAGAAGGTATATATGCTGAAGTAACTCTTAATTACCGTCATGGAAGATATGAGACATTTCCCTGGACATTTCCAGACTACAAGAGCGCTGATTATCAAAACTTTTTTCTTAAAGCAAGAGAAGCCTATGTGAGGAAACTTAAAAAAATGTGTCAAAAATAAGGGGCAAGTGACAAGGGACAAGGTGATGGAGAAAGGATTCAGAACTTTAACTACAGGGCAAAAAGCATATGAATTAACACTAGAAATTTATAGAATAACTAGAGATTATCCTAAACATGAACAGTTTGGGTTGATTTCTCAGATGAGAAGATCATCTCTATCTGTCGTTGCTAATATAGCAGAAGGATATGAAAGACAGCATCGTAAGGAATATATACAATTTTTGACAATAGCAAAGGGTTCTTTGGGAGAGGTTGAAACATATCTTTTATTTTCAAGAGATTTGGGATACATAAATGTCGAAAAGTACAATATGATAGATAATAAACGCCAAGAGGTAGCAAGATTGTTAAAAGGGTTAATTAAATCCTTACAACCTTGACCCTTGTCTCTTGCCCCTTTATAAAGTTCTCTATGGTTGAATCTTTTAACAAAAGGAATAATCTCTTATGGAAAAGACCTTAATTATATTGAAACCAGATGCTGTTCAACGTCGCCTGTTAGGAAAGATCATTGCTCGGTTTGAAGAAAAGGGATTTCAACTACTAGGGATGAAAATGATGCAGATTTCGGAATCCTTAGCGAGACAACACTACGCCCCACATGAGGGTAAGGACTTTTTCGAACCCTTAATTCGATATACAATTTCTGCCCCGGTGGTAGTTATCGTGCTAAAAGGCAAGAATGTCATTGAAATCGTCCGAAAGATGATGGGAGCTACCTTTGGCTCCAAAGCAGAACCAGGTACTATTCGCGGTGACTATGCCGTCAGCAATCGTTTCAACCTAATCCACGGTTCCGACTCTCCTGCTTCTGCCGAAAAAGAAATTAATATCTTCTTTAAGAAAGAAGAACTCTTTGAGTACAACCTAACGGATATTCAGTGGGTTTATGATATGTCGACAGGAGATATTGTATAGGAATATGAGGAAATTTGTATTGAATATAATAACCGTAAATTGCCTGATTGACAGAGATATTGAAAAATTTTACCATCGGGCAGTGGAAGCCTCAGAAAAAGCAGGCTATTGGAAGATAGCGCAAAGAATATCGATATTTCATATAAAACTCAGAGACAAAAGAGAGATACATAGATAAATAAAATGAAGATAAGTATAATAACCGTTGTTTGCATCCAAGTAGTACATGATTTACATGGTAAGGAGGTTTTATAATGATAAAATTACAAATTCAATCGGACAAAGATGATGGAATTATTGATGTTATTCGGGCTGCCATTTCTGCTGAAATCAAAAGGATCGAGATTGGCTTGAGTAAAACAAACATGCAAATTAAAAAGTTTGAAACTGAGTATAAGGTAACATCAGAAGTATTTCAGAAAGAGTTTTCGGCCGAAAACCTGAAAAATGGAGACCAGGAATATATAGAGTGGGCAGGAGAATTAAAGATCAGGGAAAAGATAACGGAAGACCTGAGAAAACTCAAAGAAATAGAATATGTTGCTCACTGAATACTTTGCCAGACTTGTAAAGGGTATTGAGGAATATTCCAAAACCAATTTAATAATTGATACAGATTT
>SULG01000034.1 GCA_005524015.1 Candidatus Jettenia ecosi | reverse complement strand
TGCCCCCCTTTAAAAAGGGGGAAGAAGAAGTTCCCCTTTAGAAAGGGGGAGCAAGGGATTTCTCCCCTTTTCTAAAGGGAGATCAGGGGGTTTCTCCCCTTTAAAAAAGGGAGATCAGGAGACTTCCCCCTTTTTTAAAGGGGGATTAAGGGGGATTACGGGTTAGCTTGATGCATATGAGGGCGAACCTTATTTTGAGTAATTACCTAAAGTGTTACCATAATTCTCATAAAGGTATCTATACGCTTTATTTACTTGTGTCCCGGTTCAATCGGGAACGACAGAACCAGCGAAGAATGGGGAAAGGATATGATAAAAAAATATCTTATTGTAATAAGTTTAGCAGGTATGTCTTTAGCAGGCTGTGCGACAAGCCAGGTGGAAAAAGATTATGGAAACTCATTTCAGCTTGTCAAATCCAATCAGATGTTAAACCCTGAAGCCGGAAAAAATCTGGATCCGGTTTATGGACTCGATGGTCATGCTGCCCTGATAATCATGGAGAAATACCGGAAAAGTTTTGAAATACATTCAGCACCGCCTATATATCCTATGGGTGTTACTATTGGCCAAACGAGCATGAGATAGAAACGTGAGGTGAGATCATGAAAAAATTCAGAAACCAAAAAGGGGTAGCCGCTGTGGAGTTTGCTATTATTTTGCCGGTATTGATTCTCCTTATTTTTGGGATTATCGAATTCAGTTTACTCTTATATGATAAACAGGTAATCACCAATGCTAGCAGGGAAGGGGCACGTGCCGGAATAGTGTGGGCCGATGACAGAATGTCAGACGGTGAAATAATGGATATAATAGACAATTATTGTTTGAACTATCTTATTACCTTTGGGACTACAAACCCGCCGATTACTACTATTGCAAGAACCGGTTTGGATGCTGGAGATAACCTTACGGTTACCGTAACATATGACTATGATTTTTTGATCCTCCCCAACTTTATTGCAAGTCTTGGAGGAGGAAAAACCCTATCAGCCGTAACGATAATGAGAATGGAATAAACGGCTTAAACGGTTTGAACGACTTAAACAGTTCAAGCCGTTTAAGTCGTTTAAGGAGGAAAAAGCCATGAGAACACGTTTCCAACTCTATATAAGATTAAAGAATGAACGGGGAGCCACCCTTATCATCGTTGCCCTGTTGATGGTAATATTCATCGGTCTCGCTGCCTTTGCCGTTGATATAGGCCATCTCTGTGTGGTGCAAAACGAACTGCAAAACGCAGCCGATGCAGGTGCGCTGGCTGGCGCAAGGTTTTTGTACAACGAAGACGGTACTGCCGTAAATGAGGATGCAAACCAAATTGCATACAATACCGCTACGGCAAACATGGGCGAAGGAAAAGCTGTTGAAGTTAACTGGTCGGGTGGGAATGCCGGGGATGTGCAGAGAGGCCATTGGAGTTTTGCTGCCAGCACCTTTACCCCAAATGCATCCCTCAATCCTGTCGACCTCATAAACAGATCAGATGGAGATTTAGATGCTGATCCGGATTTCATCAATGCGGTCAGGGTGATAACGAGGAGGAAATCATCCCCCGCATCTTCTTTCTTTGCCAGGGTCTTCGGTTATCAAGGTTTTACTTTGCAAAAGGAGGCAGTGGCGTATATTGGATTTGCCGGGACATTGCAGCCAGGCGATGTCGATCAGCCTATAGCTATTTGCATAGATAGTATTCTCCAGAACGATCAATACCAGTGTACTGTCGGTCGCATGAGTAATAGTGATAAAAATAAAAATACCACAGGGTGGACTGATTTTAACCAGGAGAATCCCTGCCAGGGCGGTACAAACGCTAATGCAGTAAAAAATCTCGTTTGCGGGGACGGGAATCCGGAACCGATTTATCTTGGCAAGGACATGGCAACAAATGGAGGAGTAATAGCGTCTGCCTTTGATGATATTATCGGGTGTTGGAATGATTGGATTGAGCAGATGGGAACGGAAATACTATGGAATCTTACCCTCCCGGTAATAACCTGTCCGGGTAATAATGTGAGTCCCTGTGAGGAAGTAGTTGGCGCTGTTAACGTCAATGTCGTTTGGATAACCGATAAAGAAGATCCTAAATATAACGATGCCCCCAAAAAGATGGAGGATTGGACATCCGGCGATAAGGATGGAAAGAAACGCTGGGATAGCTTTGTTGCACATTTTAACTTACAAAATGTAGATGGAAGTCCTGCTCCCTATGAGAAGAAAAGTATATATTTCAAACCGGATTGTAATCCACATATACCACCTACAGGCACCAGCGGCGGAAAAAACTTCGGGATACTGGCAAAAATACCGGTACTCGTAAAATAGAGGAATTTATATGGTAAAGAATATCATTTCTATCAGGTTGGAGATACAGAATCAAAAAATACGGGAAGAGCTGGAAGAGATTATTTCATCTCTCGGCGGGTTTCAAATCCATCATACCACATCACAGGTTAAAAATAACGGGTCTTATGACCTCCTGATTCAAGAGCTGGGAGACAACCCAAAAAAAGAATTACAGATGGTGAATAATCTTCAAATGTCAGGAACTGTCCGGGATATTTTTTTAACATCATCGATTACAAGCCCGGAAACCTTGCTTGAAGCCTTAAAGGTAGGAGTCAGGGGATTTTTCCCTCAGCCAATTAATAAAGGAGAGGTAAGGGATGCCCTGGTAAAGATAAAATCATTCAGAGAACAGGAAAAAGCAGCAGGTACAACAGGGAAAAGGGGAAAGATTATCGATATATTTGGATGTAAGGGTGGGGTTGGGACAACCCTGATTGCTGCCAATCTTGCTACGAGCATTGCTGAGTTAGAGAGTACTTCATCAGTAGCTCTTATAGATATGAACCGCTTTTTCGGGGAAATATCATCCATGTTAAATATAGAATCCGTTTTCGACTGGATAAAGGTTGCCAAAAACATTACCCGATTGGATGAGACTTATTTGATGAGTATCATTTCCCGGCATACTTCCGGAATTTACATACTTCCGTCCCCCGTTGAATTGACGGAGGATTACCCCGTAAATCCTCAAGACCTGGAGGCCCTTTTGAAACTCATGCAAACTATGTTTGATTTTATTATCATAGATAGCGGAAAATATCTTGATGATAATGCAAAAGCAGTCATGAAGATGTCGGATACCGTATTACTTGTCTGTATACAAAACCTTCCCTGTATCATCAATCTTAAAAAGCTTCAGGATGCATTTCGGAAATATGGTTATCCGCTCCAGGAGAATACCGGGATTATTGTAAACCGCTTCGTGAAAAATGCTGATATTTCTCTGGATATGCTGGAGAAGGGAATAGATAAAAAAGTTCTGTGCTGTATTCCGAATGTCTACAGGACCACGATGAGTGCGATAAATCAGGGAAAATCTCTTTGCACCATGGCTCAGGGAACTGAGATCCACAAGAAATTTAAAGAATTGGCCTCTGCCTTTCAGGAAAAGGGTGAGAGGAAAAAGGGAAAAGGTATCTTTTCCCTGTTTAGTCAATAAAGAAATCTGCAAGCGCAATAGATAAATTCATGAGAATTATGGTATATCCTGGTTTACAATTTCATGGAATGCAGAGGAAATTCAAAGTTTTTCGTTATGCCCTTTATAGCATCCAAGAGATGAAGCTGAACAAAATGTGGTGCATGAGTCTTTGGTTGTATGCTGGTATAGGGAACGTTACGGAATCTCTCAACATGTCATTGCGAGGGTTTTTTCCGAAGCAATCTCTTCTGAAACTTGAAAAGGATTGCTTCGGACAAGACCCTCGCAATGACTGGCGGGGTAGTCTTTCCTCTGTTGAGGATATGTTCGGTTTCATCCTTGAAATACTATAACACACCCCTAACCCCTCTCAAGATGGGAGTATAAGAGTCCCCTCCTGGGAGGGGATTCAGGGGTGGGTAAAAAGTCGTTGGATTTTGTCATTTAAAACCCAACCTGATTTAATGTATAGGAATTTCAATGTTTTGTTGTAGGGGCGAACCTTGTGTTCGCCCAAATGGAAACACGTATAAACGTTTTGAATCGTACAGGACAAGGGCGAACACAAGGTTCGCCCCTACGCCGGTGCTATAAAAAGCCTAGTTTAACGTAAAGAGCAAAAGAATAACAATCGAGCATTTCTACTTAAGTTATCCATAGAAGGAGAGATACATGGCACTATTACATGAAAGATCGGGTCTATCTCTGGTAACAAACGAATTTCAGGAACTAAAAACCAGGATTCACGAACGGCTCGTACAGGTTTTGGATCTGTCACTTATCGGTTCTCTCGGCCAGGAAGCGCTAAAGTATGAGATAAAAAGGGTGATAGAGCGGATACTATCGGAAGAAAAGTCCATTCCCCTCAATGCTGAAGAGAAGGAGCAGTTTTGCAGAGAGGTTCAGGATGAGGTGCTCGGTCTCGGTCCTCTGGAGCCCTTCATGCACGATCCGACCATTACCGATGTGCTCGTTAATACGTACAGACAGATATACGTTGAGAGATACGGAAGGTTAGAACTTACCAAAGCGAGGTTTAAAGATAATGTCCACCTGAAAAATGTTATCGATAGAATCGTATCGGCGGTGGGACGCCGGATTGATGAATCATGCCCTATGGTAGATGCAAGGTTACCCGATGGTTCCCGTGTCAATGCCATCGTCCCGCCTCTGGCCATAGAAGGTCCTATGCTATCGATCAGGCGTTTTGCAGTCATCCCATTAGAGATAGAAGATTTGATTACCCTGAAAACACTGACCACGGAGATTGGTGAACTTCTCAAGGGACTGGTTACTGCAAAATTAAATATTCTGATTTCAGGAGGAACCGGCACAGGAAAGACAACCATGCTGAATGTTCTTTCCCGGTTTATCCCTTCACATGAGAGGATTATAACGATCGAGGATTCTGCCGAACTCCAGCTAAAACAAGAGCACGTAGTCCGTCTGGAGACAAGACCGTCAAATGTTGAAGGCAAAGGAGAGATTACCCAGAGGGATCTGGTTAAAAACAGTTTGAGAATGCGCCCGGACCGCATTATCCTTGGCGAGGTAAGAGGCGGAGAGGTTTTAGATATGCTCCAGGCCCTGAATACCGGACATGATGGTTCTCTCACGACTATACATGCCAATACACCACGGGATGCTTTATTACGGTTGGAAACCCTGGTAGCTATGTCCGGACTTAACATCCCCAATGAAGCAATAAGGAAATATATTAGTTCTGCCATACAGGTTATTATTCAAGTTTCTCGTCTTGTTGACGGAAGCAGAAAATTAGTAAGCCTGCAGGAGGTTATCGGGATGGAGGGAAATATTATAACCATGCAAGAGATCTTTTCCTTCAAACAGCATGGAATAGATGAAAACGGCAGAGTAAAAGGAAGCTTTGAAATGAGCCGGATTTTACCAAAATTTTTTGATAAGTTTCACGCCATCGGCGTGCCACTCCCGGACGGCACGTTTGATTCTGTAAAAGGGTTGACAAGGTATGAGTAGAGTGGATTAAGGCGTTGGTTTTACGCCGAATCCACCACTACTGTTTCCAGAAAAAGGCGGATTCGCTATCGCTTAATCCGCCCTACCAAAAACCCGGTTCATGAAAATGAAAATTCCTATACAATAAATTTAACAAGAAAAGGAGAAGCGGGAAAATGGAACTTATTATCAGTATCGCTGTATTTTTTGCTATGCTCCTTATCATAACAGGAATCTTTTTTCTCACGGGAAAGAGACGACCAGATTCGAGAAGAATCCAGGAACAGATTAGGGAATTTTCAACGAGGATTGGCAGAAACCAGACTATTGATATTATAAGGAAAAAGAGGCCGCTGAGTGATATCCCATGGCTTAACCGGTTACTCCTGGGCATCCCTTTTCTCCGGAAAATCGATTGCATTCTCTTGCAGTCCAACCTTCAGTATCCCCTCGGTGTTTTTATTCTGACCTCATTTGTCATGGCTTTTGCCGGATTTTTTATTATCTCTTGTGTAATAAAAATCCACCTGTTATCACTGGTTATAACTCCACTGCTCGGTATCATACCCTTTTTTTATATCTCCATAAAAAAGAAAAGCAGGATGAAGAAATTTGAACGGCAATTACCCGAAGCCCTTGATTTAATTGCCCGGTCTTTGAAAGCCGGGCATGCCCTTTCAAGTGGATTGCAGATGGTGGTACAGGAGTTTGATGATCCTATTCGGGGTGAATTTGCCAAGGTAGTTGATGAGATCAATTTTGGGATCGGTATTAAGGAGGCCTTAACAAACCTTACAGAACGTGTTGATTGTTCAAATCTTAATTTTTTTACCGTTGCTATTACCCTTCAAAGGGAAACCGGAGGTGATCTCTGTGAGATTTTAGAAAAGATCAGCCGCATCATTCGGGAGAGATTTAAGCTGCATGGCCGTATCCGCACCTTAGCGGCAGAGGGAAAGTTATCAGCAATCATGTTAATTGCCATCCCTTTTCTCGTTGCTTTTGCCCTCTCGGTTATAAACCCTGATTATATAAGAGTTTTAATACTTGATCCTGTCGGAAAGATATTCATTACCCTCTCTTTTTTTATGATGATTGTGGGAATTATTGTAATGAAAAAGATTATTGAGATAAAGGTATAAGGAGGCCTGAGAGTGGATGCTACTGTATTAATACCTATCATACTATTTATTGGGGTAGCGCTTCTTGTTTCAGCTATTTTTTACTTCATCAGATCATGGCTGGAACGCCGAAAGTTAATGCAAAAAATTAAACAGACGGAGCGTAGTTTTGCCGGGAAACAGAGCGGGGATGCCTTATCAACTACAACTATTGTTAATCTCTACCGGACATGGATTAAACAATCTTTTTTGAAGATCACAGGCACATTTGGAAGCGTTGCGAAACCGGAACAGGAAAAAGAGTTCTCCCATATACAGAAAATGTTATTAACGATCGGGTACCGGAGCAGGAATGTGGTAATGATTTTTTTCGGTACCAAAGTCTTATGCGCCGTTCTGTTGCCGGCAGGATTTTCGTTTCTCAAACTCTTTATTCAGAAACCTGTTCATCCTCTTTTTCTTATCCTATTTTTTCTGGGGTTTGCATTAGCCGGATTTAACTTGCCCAATCTCTGGCTTCGGATAAAGGTTGCGAAAAGGAAAGAGAGGATACTGGAGGGCTTTCCCGATGCACTTGATCTCCTGGTTGTTTGTACAGAAGCAGGTATGGGCCTGGACGCCGCAATAGATCGGGTTGGAGAAGAAATGAGATTAAGTAACGAAGCGATCAGTGAAGAATTCAGACTGTATCAGATGGAAGTGCGGATAGGGAAATCACGAGCGGATGCCTTAAAGAGCCTCTCCAGCCGGACCGACCTGGACGACATGAAGAGTTTGGTAACCTTATTGATCCAGACAGATAAATTTGGTACCAGCGTGGCGCAGGCATTGAGAATCCATTCCGATACCATGAGGATACAGCGATATCAAATGGCAGAGGAGAAAGCTGCCAAGCTAACCGTAAAATTATTACTTCCCCTCATCCTCTGTATTTTCCCATCCCTTTTTATTGTAATTTTAGGGCCGGCGCTTATCCAGGCATTTAGAATATTTGCTAAGTAGTTGCTTATATTTAAACAGCATATTTGATGAAAATAAGGTAATTACGTGGGGAAGTAAGTTAAAAAGATAGTCTTCCTTTTTAAGGGTGTTTGAAAAATTCTTGTTTACATTATAAATACTTATAGATAATTGGAGTTTTCTTTTTTAAATGTAATAATTAGAATGAGAAAGGATGGTGGTTTCTTAAGAGAAAGGTCAAATATAGATGCTTTTTGCAAGATGTAATATCGTGATAGCTTACTCTTCGTAACTTCTTTGAATAATCTTTTGCTGAGTCAGCCTTTCAAAGAACTATGGTTTAATCGTATATCAAACCAATAGATTTATCAACCCTTATGGAATAAATTTTACTTGAGATGTGTAAAAACAAATGTTACAAAATTCTAGCTCTCCATCTCCGCTTTCTAAGAGCCCAAGAGCCCAAAGAAAAAATCTATTTGGCTAGAATAAAGTCACCCCTAAACAAAGAGCCCAAAAAAATTATGGAGGAAGTATGAGAAATATAGCCATTTTCATAGTACTGCTTTTCCTAACATCTTGCACACAAGTCCCAAAAGAATCAGCTTACCTACTCGGTTACCAGAAAAAGATGCAAGCAAGTAAGCATTGGAACAAATTAGCCAAGAAGGTAGCAGAAGATGTGAAATCCAAAATCGAAAACGAAAAAGATTCTGTTTTCATGTCTGATGCTGATCAATCACCATTCGGTAAGGCAATGAGAACGCTTCTGGCAACAGAACTCCATCACCAGGGTTTAGTTCTCACTGCAGTTGAAACCAACCCTTACAAACTGGTTTTGGAAGTGCAGCCAGTTTTTCATGCCGCTGATAGAAGAAATAACAGCAGTTTGTTGTGGTTGATGCTCGTTGATTTTCCCCAGTATATTCTCTTAGGTGAAACTGACTTCTCTAGAACAAAGCCTCATTCTGAGATAATAATTACTTACGAGCTTTTAAAAAATGAGCGTAGATTATTACGAAACAATACAATCTTTTATGTAAACGATACAGATCGTAACCATTACTGGGAAAGTGTAGCGACTACCGGCCTTAGTTTAGTCAGATATAGTGTGAAGAATAATTAACCGTTAAAGGGAGGTTTATATGCAGAAAAGTTTGACAGTTCTGATTTCAATCTGTATTGCTTTTTATTTCATAGCTGGTTGCTCAACACTTCGAGAAAGTTCCACGACTACAGCTCCATCTGACCATATTTTTGCGGGTGATCTCGTAAGTTCAGGCTATCTTATTACAGATAAGCTGTTGTCTCAATCAAAACTTCAGATAAGTCAGAATGAAGCCATATTAGTTGCATCATTTGTGGATATCAATAATTTAACTAAATCATCTACATTCGGAAGAATGCTTGCAGAGCATGTATCATCAAGGCTATCACAAAGAGGATATAAAGTCATCGACATAAGGCTCAGAACCGAATCTGTTTTTATGGAAGAAGGTAAGGGTGAATTTCTTCTGAGCCGGGACTTGCAGGCAGTTAGTAAAAACCATAATGCGTCTGCCGTGGTGGTTGGAACTTACGGTGAATCAGCTCGTGGGATATATATTTCCGCCCGAATCATTAATCTATCCGATAGCACAGTAATATCATCTTGCGATTACGGGTTAGTATTTCCGCAGAGTACATTAGCAGTACTGACAAGAAATAAGTAACCTTGGGGAGAAGTGCAGAGAAGGCACATCTGGACTATTGACAATATTTATATAATGAAAAAGCTTTTATTTTGTAATTATTGCCATAACGCAGAACACATTTACGAAACTCATGCATTAGTAAGAAATCCACCAGTTGAGAAATGATAGTATTTCTTTTATTCATTGACCATCTCTCTCTGTTTATGAGTAAAAATAGAAGGTGGCTATTGAGTTAACCCAATAGCCACAAAACTTTATAGGACTTCCGTCACTTAACAATATCTTTTGATGTTCGCAACTTTTTTTCTTTCACGACATTGTAGAGCTATTAGGCTCCTCAGATCTGATCGTCTGGCCTTCTTTAATATTTGTCTTAACAACTTCCTAAACGGCATTTTTTGGGGAGAACTCAATAAGCATTAAGGTCCTCACATAAACAATATCTTGAAATAAGTTCAACATGCCGTAGTTAAATCTCAACCCATAAATGGAGATGACAATATGGTAACCAATACAGACAGCCATTTTAAAGGTAACCCTGATAATACCTATCAAATAATTCGACAAAAATCAAAAATTCGAAAAGTAGAAGAAACAAATATGCCTGATTTAACAGATACTAGGGTCAAAGCATTTGCAAGTAAAGATATGATT
Source organism: Candidatus Jettenia ecosi (assembly GCA_005524015.1). Lineage (GTDB taxonomy): Bacteria > Planctomycetota > Brocadiia > Brocadiales > Brocadiaceae > Jettenia > Jettenia ecosi. The sequence goes on along the minus strand of SULG01000034.1, from coordinate 22,569 downwards.
CATCATAAAAAGATATCAACAGGAAAATCAAATCCGAATATAAGATATATATACATCCTAATCATTCTTCTTATGTTAACTATAACAGGTAATATGTTTGGATGCGCTACACAAAAAAATCAGCAGAATACTCTCAAAGAACAGAGCGAATACAGAAGAGCGATGGAACTGCAGAAACAAGAAACTTCAATAGATATTGAAAAGGAGATTTCAAAGAAAGTACCTGAAATGACGGCAGAGGGATATGAGAAACTGGGAGACGATTATCTGAAACGGGGTAATATTGGAATGGCTTTCATCCAGTATGATAAGGCCCTTCATTTAGACCCAAAACAAACGGGTATACGTAATAAAACAGGACGCCTCTTTCTCAGAAGGGGATTGACTGACGAAGCAATGAGAGAGTTTGAGGAAATTGTGAAAAATGACCCTCTTAACGCACCTGCTTACGAGGGTAAGGGTATGGTATTCATTGTCAAAAGCGACTTTGATACAGCGAAAGAATACTTCAGGCAGGCCATACATCTTGATCCGGAACGGTGGCAGTCGTACACTCTTCTTGGAATAATTCACGATCGCCAGGGAGAATTTGAAGTTGCTATCAACGAATATCATAATGCTATCAAAATTAATCCAAATGCAAGTATCCTGTATAACAATCTGGGAATGTCATATTATTTAAAAGGGGAATATGAAAAATCAGTAGAAGCCCTAACCACAGCGTTAAAGATTGAACCAGCAAACCAGATATTTTACAACAATTTAGGCTTGGCCTTATGCAGGTTGAACAGGTACGATGAGGCCTTTACTGCATTTAAAAAAGGCGGAGATGAAGCGGGAGCATATAACAACATAGGATGTGTCTACATGAGAGAACAAAAATACGAGGAAGCACTTCTCGCTTTTCAAAAAGCTATTGAAATCAAACCAAATTATTACGTAAAGGCCCACGAAAACAGGGAGATGGTAAAGGAAGCTATGGAAAAACAAATCCGGTAATAAACGTTTCTGTAGCCAAAAGCGTTTATTTTTCAGGAAAGGTAAACCACGAAGTACACAAAGAAAGAAGCACAAAGTGCACGAAGAAAAAAGGACGTAGAGACGCAAGGTTTTGCGTCTTTACTGATATTGAACGGATAAAAAGCAGAGAGAGAAAATACCAAAAACCGTAACCATTGAGTGTTCAGAAAGAACCGTCCGGCAATGTAAGCATTACATGAGAATCGAAGCATGTGACGGTATCAGCACATCCCTAAATCCCCTATCGGGAGGGAATTTATTGGAACTTCCTCATTCTTCATGTGCTTCGTGTGCTTCATGGTGTTTTCAAGCTGTAAATTTGGAATCTCTGTTGAACGTATGAAAGGAGGTGTTGGCGATATAATGATACCTATTTGAACGGTAAACAGTGTGAGCATATGAAAATAATATCATTGTCCAGGAGGGGAAGTATTACATGAAGAAAAATATAGTAGTATGCGGTTTGATTACAGGTTTATTGGGGACAGCCTCTGTTTTGGCAGATATGCACGTTGATAGCGCCGATACTCATACACAGCAAGGAATTGGGGTCTCTCTTCCGGGAACCCAATTAGAACACCTTGAACAACTTGCTAACTACGGGAATATCATGAAGGAACAACTTGGGGAAAAGGTTAAGCTGCTTTCTGCTGGAAATCAAAGACTTATTGGGCTTGGAGAAAAATGGGATAAGCTCAAACCTGTTTTGGAAAAAGTGATGGAAAAAGGGAGTTCTCCGAGGAAGGCCTCTCAATACAACATATTTACACCCGGAAGTGATTTTAATTCTTCAGACGATTTCTTATCCAGGTTTGCCGGAATGACTCAAAGCCAAACGAGCTCTGCATGGTGTGGAACAAATGCCATTATAGCCTTTAACGACTCCGGAAGCTTTGTGCGTACATTCATTGATCCTGCAGCTTGCGGAAATTTTAGCTTTATCGGGTGGTCACGTTCAACCAACCCCGCAACCGCCGCGCCAACTTTCATAGATAAAGGAGTAATGACTCCCTACCCCAACCCTCAGGGCATAGTATTTCAAGACCTCATGGGTGATGTTAAAACAGCGTGCGCGAGTCCTGAGCGTTTCTATTGCAGTAGCACTTCAACGCTTTATAAGCGAACAATTTCGGGTGGTTTCGTCATACAAAGCGCTATCTCTGTTGTTAGATCTCTGGATGGTGGTGAAACGTTTGGATCGGCAGTCCCCGCAGTTCAAAAACCTACTGGCGGTTATCCCAGCTACGTATTAGATAAGCCATGGATGGCTGTAAAACCTGGTAACAGCGCTGCTACTGATACGATTTATGTAACGTACACCAGCATTAACCCTTCTCTTGATACAATCGAATTCGTTAAATCTGTTAATGGAGGGGCTGCATGGTCGGCGCCTATAGTTATTGGCACTGCTGGCTATTATGGAACAGTTCAGGGTTCGCAGGTAGCTTTTTCTCCGCTTCCAGCGCCAAATGGCACAATTTATGTAACCTGGGAAGAATATGATACATTTCCATGCGGCAACCGGCGCATTAAGATAAGAAAATCCACAGATAATGGAGATACCTTTTCAGCTCCGGTACAGGTCACCGATATTGTGGGCTGCGGTGACGGCTTTCGTATGCAAGGAAATTTCAGTAACTTCATGGATAATTCCGGATTGGCAGTAAATCCAAAGAACGGCAATGTTTATGTGGCCTACCAGGATGGGAGAGGTCCATCATTACCAGACTCATTTGGGGAGTGCGGTTATTACAACTTTTCCAACATCTACTTCAGGCGTTCTACCGATGGAGGTTCAACCTGGACAGACCCTATCAAGGTGAATAGTGACTCTGCAAATGCAAAAATTGATCAGTTCATGCCAGGTATTGCGGTGGAAAAGAATACAGGCAGGATACTGGTCACGTTCTATGATCGCAGACATGATATAAAAAGGAACTTTACCATACGTTTTTGGCGTGCTATTTCCAGCGACAGTGGAAATACCTGGACAAGCCAGTCATCAATGAGTGGTTCTTTTCCGGCCATCACCGGTTGGGAAGATGATTTGTTCGATGACCACTACATGTCAAATTACGAAGCTCCATCTTCTGATAGCGCAGGAACATCAACATCTGGTTTTATTACCAACTGGAGTGATAATACCTTAGGGGATGCAAATATCCAGTTTCAGAAAATACCTTAAATCAGGATGCCTTTGGTAGTAGTAGGGGCAGGTTTTAAACCTGCCCCTTTATGACAAAAACAGAGCCGATGCAGGACAAGGCTCTTGGCGATTTTATCTGTAGTCGCACGGAGAGGAGAAATAGTTGCCAATCATGGAACAAGTACCACTTCACACAGTTTTGCATCTTATTTTGAGCAATTAAATACCCGACTATAAGTTTTTGTATATTCCTCGTTATCAACAGAAGTCAGAAGATAGAATATCGTGCATCAAGCATTGTGTATCCTGTCTTCTGGATTCTGTCTCCTGAATTCTATATTCTCCTGACAAAGAGAATGTACAAAAACTTGTGGTCAGGTACTTATGATGTACGGAAACAATCCAGAGATACCTATGTTATCGGCATAATAAAATCGGGCAGCTTGTGGCTCTCATTACCCTTACGGTGGTACTTCCCAGAATCATTTCCTGAATCCTTGAATGGCCATAGGCACCCATAACCAGGAGATCCGTTTCATCATTGCATACTTCCAGAATCCCACCTGCATGATCATATCCCCCCTTTGTAATCGTCTCTACCGTAAGCTGGTAACTTTCCAGAAAGGTCCTCGCTCGTGTCAGCTTCTCCAGGGCATCCTCTTTCTTATCTGATACACATACCACCGTTACAGGCAACTTCATGGCCTTTGCTATCTCGGCGCCGCTCCGCAGCGCCTTATCTGCATAGGAGCTTCCATCATAAGCAATCAGCGTTCTTTTAAAAGATCTGAATTCGGACGGTGTGATAAGCACCGGTCTATGGGTCTGCCGTACTACGAATTCCACCGTAGTGCCTAAAAACACATCGCGCCATTCAGCATGAGTTCCCATTCTTCCCATAGCAACCAGATCGCAACTCTCGGCAGATTTAACAATTTCACGGCTTACAACGCCTTCCCGTATCTCCCGGCTAAATGGTATCCCAGACTTGGTGCATTTTCCTTCTACCAGGTTCAGGGCTGCATCTGCCTGCGATTCCAATACACCCCGGATAGTCTGGTTAAATGTTCCATAAGGAACAGCGCCCCCAATACTTGTTCCAATATCATGGATCAGAGGACCGGTTAATATCTTTACGTCTTTGACAAATAGCCCCCGAATACTGGCATGAAATAGTTGTGCTATGTGTATTGCGTAATCAGCGGCTGTAAGGCTGTTTTCAGAACCATCAGTAGGGACAAGAATTTGCTGTATCATAAATACAATGCCTCCGGATGTCTGGCTATTAAAGATTTTATTCAGAATATAATTTTCATTATTTGTTCGTGGCAGTGCGATTATTACCGAATGGCAAGTCTTTGTCAAGCTCAAATATCAGATCAGGAAAAAAGCAACAGGAGTATTTCTCTCATTGAATTTTATTGACCGTTCGCTGTTATTTGATATATAATTTTTTTAAATAGAATATCCCGGTTAAGTTTGTATTTTGCCATTATTTAAATAAAGGCAAAAACTTCATGATAAAAATCAGAATTTGATTATGGATTACTCCTCTTATGGATAAAAAAATTATAAAAGAGATATTTTTCCTTACTCTTGAAGTTATCAAGGCCATTTGCGGGATACTTTGGAAAAAGGTAAAAGATTACATCAGACTTATCTGGAACAGGTTTTTTGGTATGGCCGACATCTCATCTCATGGAGAGGCTCCTGAGCAGGAATGGGGGGTTACTAATGAAGATATGTGGCCAGATATGCAGGAAATCCCTTCTGAGGAGTTGAAAAAATCCCCTTACAGAACCGGAGAAAAAGAAACCGTAAGCGTTCCGGCAATTCCAGAGCTTCCTGGTATTCCTGAAGAAAAACAACAAGAACAGGAAGTTGCCGGTAAGGATAAACCGGTAAGTGATTATGAGGCAGCATATGACAGGGAGAAAGAGGTTCAACACGTACTTGAAGAAAAAAAGGTCTTTTCTCCGCAGATTACACCAGAGCTTCCGGTTGGTTACCAGGATAATCAGATTGTATTAATGGCGCGGGATCCATCCTATCTTTTTACTTATTGGGAGATAAGGAAGAACGTAAGAGATACGGTGTTGAGTACCCTTGGCGCCCTGGCGCGTAATGTAAAAATGGTAGTAAGGGTCTATGATGTGACGAATATAATCTTTAACGGCAATAACGCCAATACCTGTTTTGATATTGAAATTCCCGCCGGCGCGCAGAGCTGGTATATTTACGCGGATAAACCAGATACATCCTTTTGTGTTGATATCGGATTCCTTACCCCGAATGGAACATTCCGTATCCTGGCAAGATCCAATATCATCAGGACTCCTCCTGCAGGCGTATCAGAGGTAATTGACAGAGAGTGGATGTATATTGAAGAGCTTTACAAAAAGGCATTCATCCCTGTAGGCCTCGGAATCAGTGAATCCGTATTTGAGAGGGCGCATAAGGATTGGCAGGAAATGCTCAAAGAGGCCATATCATCGCCTGCAAATCTTTCAAGAACTTAACGTTTACTAAGGAATATAGCGTATGGGAAAAGGCTACCTGTCACTCATTTTGCACGCACACCTGCCGTTTGTCCGTCATCCGGAATATCATGAATATCTGGAAGAGGATTGGCTTTTCGAATCTATTACGGAAACCTATATTCCCCTTATTAACGTCTTTGATAAACTGATTGAGGATGGGATTGACTTTCGTTTAACGATGTCCCTGACCCCCCCACTGATTTCTATGCTCACCGATGCGCTTTTACAATCCCGCTATATCCGGTATATCGATAAACGGATCGAGCTGGCTGAAAAAGAGATACGGAGAACGAAACAACAACCGGAATTTAACAAACTTGCACAGATGTATCACACGTATTTCAAGAACGCTAAACAGGTATATGAGGAAAAATATCATCAAAATATTGTTCAAGCTTTCAGGAAATTCCAGGATATGGGCAAACTGGAGATAATAACGTGTGCTGCTACCCACGGTTTTTTACCCCTTATCGGTAACAATATGAATGCTTTGCGCGCTCAAATTCATGTAGCAACAGAGCATTATGAGAAGCATTTTGGTAAAAAGCCGCAGGGCATATGGCTGCCTGAATGTGCTTACGATCATGCGATAGAACAGATACTCAGGGAGGCAAATATCCGTTTTTTTATCCTGGAAACGCACGGACTTCTCTTCGCATCTCCCAGGCCCCGGTATGGTGTTTACGCCCCTATTTATTGCCCTTCAGGTATAGCAGCTTTTGGAAGGGATGCGGAATCCTCCAAACAGGTTTGGAGTTCTCAGGAAGGATACCCCGGAGATTTCTCCTATCGTGAATTTTACCGGGATGTGGGTTTTGACCTTGATTATGATTACATAAAACCCTATCTCCACGGGGATGGTAAGCGTTCAAATATAGGCATTAAATATTACCGGATCACCGGCAAGACCAACCATAAAGAACCCTATCTGCGTGAAAATGCCTTAGACAAGGCCTCTAAGCATGCAGCAAACTTTCTCTTTAACCGGGAAAAACAGGCAGAGTATCTTGCATCGGTCATGGACCGGAAGCCTGTTATTGTGGCGCCCTACGATGCAGAACTCTTTGGCCATTGGTGGTTTGAAGGGCCTGACTGGATTAATTCCTTACTCAGAAAAATTGCATCTCACCAGAAGACAATCTCACTCATTACCCCATCAGATTACCTTGAGATGTATCCGGATAATCAGATTTCCACACCTTCTCTCTCGAGTTGGGGATATAAGGGATATCATGAGTATTGGCAGAATGAAAACAACGATTGGATTTACCGTCACCTCCATAAGGCATCGGATCGTATGGTCGAGCTGGTGAAAACATATCCGCACGTGCAGGAAAACTCATTACAAAACCGGGCGCTCAATCAGGCTGCGCGGGAACTTCTGTTGGCACAGAGCAGCGACTGGGCTTTTATCATGAAAACCGGGAAGATGGCGGAATATGCGGCAAAGAGGACAAAAGACCACCTCTTCCGTTTTACAAAACTGTATGATGATATCCGGACAAACGCTGTCGATGATATGTGGCTCTCTGATATTGAAAGTAAGGATAATATCTTTCCGGATATTGATTACCATATTTACCAATAAGACATACCATCGGATTTTTTTCTATTTTGGAGGAATGTTTCATGTCGCCTGTAACAAAGAGATTGGCCTATTTACCCCTATTACATGCATTCAGGAATGAGATGAATAAACTCTTAAGTAATTTTCAGGAAGGAGATATAACCGTAGGAACAGGGTTGATGCCTCCTTTGGATGTCTCTGAAGACGATACATGCATTACGATAAAGATGGAGGCGCCTGGAATTGAACCAAAGGATATTACTATTTCAATCATCGGCAATACGTTAACAATTCAGGGTGAAAAGAGGGCCGATAAAGAAGAAAAAGGAAAGAACTATCACCTTCTGGAAAGATGTTGCGGATATTTTTCCAGGTCTGTTGCGTTGCCTGCATCAGTAAAATTCCATCAGGTAAAGGCAGAATATAAAAAGGGGATACTTGAGATTATCTTGCCAAAATGTGAGAAATCAGGAATACAAAAGATTCCTGTGAAGGGAGGTTGAAAGAGGTTATAAAAATTACCCTGCATCATAACGGGTGTAACATGTCATCGGTAAAGAATCAGGAATATTTTATAAGAGGAAAATGCATATCATGAAAAAAGCATCAAGATTTAATAAGCATACGAGAGGTCAGCTTTCTAATGAGAACGACCCCTATCTGCCACCGAAGGGAAAGGGATTGCCATCGGTTTCTCTGTGTAAGGATTGTACCGCTGTTTATCAGAATAAAAAATGGTTTCTCGACCCCAAACTGTACGAAAAGAAAAAAGCGCTGAAAACTGTCAACTGGGTAACCTGTCCCGCATGCAAGAAGATAAAAGAAAATGTGCCGGGTGGCATCGTAAAACTGAAGGGCAATTTTCTCAAGGAGCATAAACAAGAGATAATGAATCTTATCCGCCATGAGGATGAGCGCTCAAAGACGTTTAATCCTTTAAAAAGAATCATGAAGATTCAGGAAAAAAATAATGAAATTGAGATACATACCACAACAGGCACCCTGGCGCAGCGTATCGGATCTATCTTGTTCAAGGCGTATGACGGAGAAGTAGAATATAAAAAACACGAAAATATGAAATTTATGCGCGTAGAGTGGAGAAGGGAATACGGCACACCTATCAAAAAGGTTATACGGAAATAGCTATTTTCATACATACATTTTACGATCTTAATTCCCGGGCAGTTTATAAACCCTTATTCAGGAGCTGATATCATGATTAAAATTGAAAAAATTTTATTTCCTACCGATTTCTCTGCGTACGCAAAACATGCCTTAAAATATGCGCTGGCTCTTGCTTTGGAACGGAAGTCAAAGCTGTATATTCTGCATGTGATTCCCAAGTTAGATATCAGTATAGGTCTTGGAGGGGCTGCCAGCCCTCTTTCCCAAATATATAGCAATATGGAACAGGAAGCGAAAAAGACCATCCACCGTTTAGTGCCAAAACGGTTTCTTGAGAAGATAGAGGTTGAAAACATTATCACACGGGGGACGCCACATATTGAGATTATTAAAGCTGCTAAAAAATATAATGTTGATCTGATTACTATCGCAACCCACGGACGAACAGGCCTTTCCCATGCATTACTGGGAAGCACGGCAGAAAGGGTTGTGAGACAAGCCCCCTGCCCGGTTTTATGCGTTAAACGCCCCGGACGTGAACTTATAGTGCCTTAAACTTTCATCTGATATGGAAATACTTATAGAGAAAACGAAAAATTTGCCTTCCCGGGAATCTGCCGCCGAAATTGTTGAACGCAAAGGATTGGGCCATCCCGACACGTTATGCGACCGCGCAGCCGAAGAATTAAGCATTGCCTTCTCCCGATATTATAGAGAAAAATTTGGCAGGGTATTACACCATAACATTGATAAGTGCCTTCTTGCAGGCGGGCGCTCCGAGGTGTATTTCGGCGGTGGCAGGGTAATAACCCCCCTGCAATTCATTGCTGTAGGCAGGGCAGTGGAATCCCTGGGAGATGAAAAAGCGCCTCTGGAAGAGATTGCAAGAAAGACAACTCATCATTGGCTCGGTAAACAGTTGAGATTTTTAGAACCCGAAAAAAATGTTATTGTTGAAACGAAGATCAGAACAGGGAGCGCAGACCTGCGGGCAACTTTCGAAAGCTTAATCCCCCTGGCAAACGACACCTCGATTGGCGTTGGTTTTTCACCTTTCACAGAAACGGAATCTCTCGTCTATCAAACCGAACAATTTTTAAATTCACCTGCGGTGAAACAAGAATTTCCTGTAATTGGCGAAGACATTAAAATCATGGGTATGCGAGTACATGACCACATAAACCTTACCATTGCTATGGCTCTTGTCTCAAGGTTCATCCCATCCAAGGAAAAATATTTTCAGGTAAAAAAAGACATACTTGAATATGTCCAGATCTTTGTAAGAAAAAGGACATCTCTCAAAGTCACCGTGGTAATAAATGCTGCCGATAACTATGAGAAGGATATTGTGTATTTAACCGTGACCGGAACAAGCGCTGAATGCGGGGACGATGGTCAGGTAGGCAGAGGCAACAGGCCTAATGGGTTAATCACCCCATACCGGCCTATGACTCTTGAGGCTGCAGCAGGAAAAAATCCTATTACCCATACGGGTAAATTATATAATCTCGTTGCCATCGGAATATCAGCAGAGCTAACGCAGGATCCTCATATTTCAGAGGCAGAATGCTATCTCGTAAGTCAGATAGGGATGCCGATCACGGAACCCCAAATGGTACACGTAAAGATCCACACCGACCTTACAAAAAAAGTGCGGGAAGAGAGGTGCAGAAGCGTCATAAAAAAGCGCCTCGATCAAATACCGCAATTATGGGCCGGGATTTTAGAAAGGCATTATGTACTCTTTTAGTTTTGTAAAACTATAGATACATTCATCAGAATTATGGTATATCCTGGTTTACAATCTCATGTTAATGGATACGAAATTCAAAGTTTTTCGTTATGCTATGAACATACCCCTAACTCAATTGTAGAGACGCAAGATTTTGCGCCTCTACAGGGGATTGAGGGATGGGTAAATGGCATATACATCAAGCTAACCCGTAATCCCCCTTAATCCCCCTTTAAAAAAGGGGGAAATCCCTTGTTCTCTCCTTCTTAAAGAGAAACTTCTTTCTTTTCCCCCTTTTTTAAAGGGGGGTTGGGGGGATTAGAGGGAAACATGGACACATGTTGTTCTTTTTCCAGAGGGATACCCCCTTTTTTATGGAACACTATTCTTAGCTTGATGCATATAGGGTAAATGGAGCATTTCTGCTTAAGTTATCTATATAATCCCTGTCAAAATAATACCCTGTTCTCCGAGGCGCCGGTAGAGGATCAAGAGATACGAACGCACAATCGCCTTCCATCGCTAACCGGAAATTTATCTGTGGAGATTAATCGTATGGTCAAAGGCACTTTGGTCTTCTTTCTCCTGGGAATTACGAAGATGGATCTCGGCACTGCCGAGATTGTTGATATTAAAACGGCCAAGAGCTCTCCTTCGTATCCCGATGTAATGCCAAAGCAGATGATCGTTAAAAGCGAAAAAATATCTATTGAAAACAGGATAGTTGATCTCGTCGTAAAATACTGCCCGCCAAAAATTGTCATTGTGGAGGCATCTGTCGCTTTGGAGGATATATTAGACAGGCATATCTTTGATCTCAAGCAAGCGCTCCTTATTCAATGCAGGGCCTTTTTGGGGGAATATCAATGCGATCCTTACTTTGATGAGGAACACAGCGTATATTGTGTATCTGATTATGAAGGAAATCCTGAGAACATTATCTCAGAACATAAGAGCAGTATCGCAGGGCTTCTCAAAACAGAACGAATACCTTTAGACGAAGAGGAGATTAATACAACACTTAAATTCAATATTAAATATACCCAGGATGACATAACCATTGTAGACTGGGATGGGACTTTTATCTTTGACCCCCGTGGTGATTTTGCCAGTAATATCGAACTTCTCGAAATTGCCCATCTTCAGTTACTGAGATTACGGGTATTGGAACACGAATCGGAAGAGCGGCTAGAGAAAGCGGCGCTCCTTTTACAAAAGACAACCGCAAGGAAAATACCATGGCTTAAATCACGCGAGATCCGGCACTCGCTGCGTGAGATTATAGAAATACGCACAAAATCAATCCTGGAATCCGAGGCTACGGAACGCAATATCAAACTTATCGGGGATTGGTATTCAGCACGGTTGTTTGATCTCGTGGCGAAAAAACTTCACCTGGAGGCGTGGAAAACGAATATTAACAAAACGCTCGATGCCCTGGAGGATATTTACAGCATGCTCTCCGAAAATTTTTCTATGTCCTTTTCTACAACCCTGGAATTTATCATGACTTTTAGTTGGTTTATTTTATTGATTGGGTATTTCTTATTATTCTTTTTGGATATATTCCATAGAGGATAGGTAAATGTCTTTATCTCTTTTGTGACTCATTGTGACAGTATCTTTTTTTTGTATTGAGAGCCTCTGCCCCTAACTATAAATAACTTTATGAGAATTGTGGAACATGGCAGTTTTTTGAAAAAACACCGTGAACAGCTCCGTTGGGAGCGAAATGTTTATAGGCAAATCATTCTGCCACAATCAAGCTCCATCGGAGCGGTATGTTTTTCTGTGTTAAGGTCACATGCCGCTCCGATGGAGCTAAGGTTTTGTATATCACATGTTTCTATAAACATTTCACCCCTATGGGGTTATTTTTCAAAAAACTACAGCGTTACGGGTTATGGTATATCCTGGTTTACTGTTGGGAAATTTCATTTCCGTAGAGCAAACCTTTAGGTTTGCACCTTTGCAAGGCTAAAGCCTCGCCCTACATCGATTCCATTTGAAGCATGGTATAAGGAGATTATCTATGTGCACTAAAAATATGTGGATTTATATGAAGGTCCCGATTATTTTAGTTTTTACTGTATTTTTTGTAATGGGAATTCACCTGCATCATATATCCGCCGGTGAAAGCGGTTCAGGGGTAATCAATGGCGCTATCACTGCGAAAAAACCTAAATACTTAAAAGATGCCATTGTTTATATTGAAAATGTGCCAAACACTTTTGAGCCGCCAACAGAACATGCTGTTATGGATCAAAAAAATATGGCCTTCATTCCTCATGTACTCCCCATAGTAAAGGGAACTACCGTTGATTTTCTTAACAGCGATAGCGTTCAGCATAATGTCTATTCTCCGGATGTTGTAGCGGACAATATGAATTTAGGAACGTGGCTTAAGGGTGAAGTAAGATCTTTTACCTTTCATAAATCAGGTATTGCCTCTATCCGTTGCAATGTGCATGTCGACATGCTTGCCTACATCCTGGTTTTACAAAATCCATATTTTGCAAGGGTAAGCAACGATGGAAGTTTTTCTATTACCGATGTACCGCCAGGAGAGTATACGGTAAAATTATGGAGTGAACGAGGCAAGTCGGAAGATCAACAAATCAAGGTTATATCAGGTCCCCCTGCTAAGGTGGAATTTACCATAAAATAAACCAGTTTTCTATAACACTTTAACTATCACACACTTAAGACACTATGCTATTTTTTGATTCGCTTCTGGTTCGTACCCTTGCAGGGAAAGCATATGGTTTGTGAACTTCTCAATAGCTTCTTTCTGTGAGTTAAAGTCTTTATGAATATAACCCATAGTAATGTCTGTGTGGCTGTGGCCTAATAGCTTTGATGCAACAGAAACGTCCTGGATAACCTCAGTAAACTTGCTGGCATTTGTATGACGTAGGTTGTGGAATGAAATGTCATTCATGCCTAATCTCTTGAATAGGTTTACAAATCGCCTGCTAAACTTTCTTCCTGCAACAAGATTGAGTTCGCCATCGTAGAATAAGCGGTATTCCTTGTCAGGCATTAATTCTTTATACCTCTTTAATTCACCTAGCAGGTAACCAGACAATGGCAAGGTAATACTCCTGCCTGTTTTTTGTGGTATTAAAGTGATCCTGAAGTTATTAAAATCTATGTTTGACCAGTCTAGCCCTATGACATCCATTAGTCGGATGCCCGTAAGCATACCAATAAGAATAGCCATGCGGTCACTTCCCATAGGTAATATAGATTCATCAAGGATTGCCCTTATTTCCTCATTCGTTAATATACGCTTAGTTGTCTCGTCCACCTTTAGCCGTTTAAACCCTTGCATAGGATTCGTGCTAATGACTCTTTCCTGCACAGCCATGTCCAGAACAAGCCTGAGGATAGAACAATATTGATTCACGGTAGATGCTTTCGCCTGGTCTAACTGCAATACATCTGTGCAGAATCTTTGTATTAGAACTATATTAAGCCTGGAAACCTCAAAGTCACCTAGACGCCTTATGATAGCATTCGCTGCCGTTTGCCTGCTCACAAATGTGTTCTCTGGTATGCTGCCCTTGATGTGTTCAAGATATTTCCTGGCATATGCTTCTACGGTAACCTTAGGCATCTTTTGCAGGATGGGTAGATCAAATAGACCTCGCTGGATATTCCTTATTATCTCAAGGTATGCTTCCTTAGCTGTCGTTTTAGTGAAGCCTGGCTTGATAATACTCTGCCATTTGCCTTGCTGGTCTCTGAACTCGATTGCCCATCCACCGCAAGGCTTATCCTTTGGTATACCTTCTGGACAGTTCTTACTACGTTTACCTTCACAGCTAATACCCTTTGCAATCAACTTGCCGTATCGGTCGCCATTATTTCTTTTCCCCTTACATTGCTGGAAATACTTTCGATATCTAACCGCCATAGATTGCACACCGTCCTTTCCAGAAACACAAAAGGCAACAAATTGAAAGTGGGACAGCACTTCCAACCGTTGCCTTTTGTTGCCCAATTGCTCAGGCATATTTATTATGCGTCTGTCCACGCCCTTGATTTTACTACGTACGTACTTATCAATAAATGAATGTAATTTCAAGTATTTAATTCCTATATCTTTTTATATTTTGTTATCTGTTTGTATCTGGTGTATAATACCACTACCAATATGACAGAGAAACAAAGGAATAATCTTGCTAAATTCTTTTATGACATAGCCAAAATTGATTTTGCCGCTTTGGTGATAGCTCAACTGGCGAATAGTTCTCATTTAAAATATTGGATATTAATTGTTGGTATAATAGCTACTATAGTTCCCCTTTTCGTTGGCTTTATCTTAGATAAAGAGGAGAATAAAAAATGACAGGTCTTGGAATTATCTACATCATAGTGATTGCATCTTGCCTTATCTTTCTTGCATGGTTTAAATACACTCAGAGGCATTCAAAGAAGCCGTCTTGACTACATTGCCCAATACATCCCGAAGCATGCTAGCCGCACAAGTTCAAAGCATACATACCATATAACGAAATCATTGTAATAACTCACTGAATAAGCTCCTTGTTTTAACTCCTGGTGAAAAGTTACAATATAAAACCTCTGTTGTCACTGGCTTTTCTTCTCCTGCATCCGCTTTGTGGCTTCCTTTGAAGCTCTCAAAGGTGTAATTCTGCCAATTTTTGTATAGATCATCATAAAAGGCATTCTGGTAATGCGTGACCATGACTTGACCCTTTACCATGTTGAGCATGTTTGCAAGGTCTCTGTGGTCATCGTACGCAAAGTTTTTTTTGCCATAATACCCTTCTGCATTCAAATATGGTGGGTCACAGAAGAATAACGTATCTTTGCTATCATACCTCTGGATGCATTCGGCATACGGCAGGCATTCGACAGTCACACCCTGCATTCTCCTGGCTATATCGTGGAAGGTGTCAATGCTATTAGCATAACTCTGTGCAGTATTACGGCCGGTGGTAGAAGGTAATGCAAAGCCGCCTGATTGCATATCACCGCCAAAGCATGAGCGGTTAAGGTAAAACCACTCGGCTGCACGTGTGATATTGGTTTTCTGATTCTGACGTTGAGATGGATATATACGTCCGTCAGAAGTCTGTCTGGAGCATTGCGGAATTTCCGCAATGCTTTCTAATTCCTTTCTTACTGACCCTACTGTTTTATCACTTACTCCTAGTTCTTTAGCAATCTGCCTGTCTGACAATCCAAAACATTCCTTTAGCCTTAATTCTATCGACTGACGCTTTTGGCTTTTCACTCTCTCATCTCCACCTCGAATCTTATCCCGCATCTCCTGCCAAACCTGCCGGGAATATGGCATGTATCGAAGCGTCTCGATAAGCTTTCGGCGGTTCTCCTGGTCTTTGATCACCTGAAAAAAGTTCACTAGGTTGTTGTCAATGTCATTCAAGACCTCTACCCGACTAGGCGTCTTACCGAACAGGACATGTCCAGCACCGCCAAACACCTCGCAATAGAGGGTATGCTTGGGTATGTGCTGGACAAGCCAATCTTTCAGGAAGAACTTACCGCCTATGCGATGTATAGGAGATTTTAGGTTAACTGCCATATGGCTCGACCTTTAAGCTGTCCATATATGCAATAAGTTCAGACCTCTTGAAGCGCACAAGCTTACCCAACTTGTAAAAAGGTATAGACTTACGCATTGTCCATGAATAAACGGTATCCACCGATACACCTAAAAATGTAGCTACCTGGTTTACGTTTAAGTATTCGCTATCTTCATTCTTTGCTATCTGCATTGTGGTTTTCTCTCCTGTTAAGTTTGTGTAATTCCTAAGAGAGGTTTAAGCCTCTCATGTAATTCATATTGCTTTCTGAGAAAGTGGAATAGCAATCCCTCAACTGTCCTGGCTGCTAGTTCCCGATTATCAGCAAGGAAAACGTGTATTCCATACTTTGCGCTCAGTGCTTGAAGTGTACCCATTACTGATTGTGGCGTAATCTCAGACCGCCAATTACCTTTGTATAGCACCTGCATAGAGGCCTCGACAACAAGCCCTGCATACTCAAACGCCTGCATTCTCTGTATCTCACGCATAAATCTATCTCTGTCATTCCCAAGCGATCCTAAGAGGTCTGGAAGCGATTTACGTTCAATCGTAACCTTGTCCTCGAAGTGCTCAAGGGAATAGTCGCCAGTAAGGAGCGTTGCCACCTGCACCTTAGCTTCGGGAAATGTCAAGGGAAGCTGTTCCCGTGTATCCTGCACTATGGTCATGTCAGCTTTCTTCATGTGCTTTAATTACCCCTAATGTATTCTGGATGTGTATACTTTTCGATCAAATCGCACCGCCCTAGTTCTTTGAGTGTGGCGCATACTGATTGGCCGCCTGGCTTCCAATAATGATATTTAGGATCACTGTTGAAAGGGATCACCAGAACACCAAAACTGGTAATATAAGGCTGCACCTGGTCTGGCTCGCAGTTTTCCCCCTCGATAGCCATTCGTTCGGCTAGCTCGTATGGTATGGCTTGCGGCTCAATCTTGCCTGCATCGTTGCCTGCATCCTTGCCTGCATCGTTGCCTGCATCGTTGCCTGCATCCTTGCCTGCATCTTTTTTGTGTGCCCCCTGTGTAATTTGCTGTGCATATTGCTGAAATGCTTTTTTTAATTCTGGATTAACGAAAAATTTAGAAATATCCGACATGCAATCTCCTTTCAAAAGTTAGAATTTCAGAAATATGTTAAGTTTGTCTCACAGTACGCAGGAGTACGCAGGAGTACGCAGGAGTACGCACGATTTTTTCTCTGTGTACTAGGTTAAGTCTGTTAATAGCAATGGTTTACAAAAACGCAGTACGCACAGTACGCACGATTTTGCGATTTACACCCCACCCCCCTTTTTTTTATACCCTTTTTTTTATATACCCCCTTTTTTATACCCCTTTTTTATACCCCCCCCCGCTAGGTAGGAAATCGTGCGTACTGTGCGTACTGTTGAGCATTTGCAGGGGGTTGCGGGCGATTCTGCGTACTGTTCTGCGTACTCCTGCGTACTCCTGCGTACTGTGCCTGTACAAATATATAGTATACCTAGTTGTTTTTAGCGATTTTGGCAATAAAAACATGTGTTTTGCCGTTCCTTATGTCTCTTTTTCCGTTCGTGCTGGGATTATAAGTGAAACCCCTATGCCTCACCCATCGAAGCAAGCTTTCGGTAAACACCTTCGGCTTTATTTCAATATCCCCTGTTACGCTCTTGTAATCCTCGATTAAATCGTTGCGTAAAAATTCTTTATTCAGAGTAATGCTCGAGTCTGCCCATTCAGAGAAGCCATCTGGCGTAGAATCCAAAAGTTTCCTTGTTTCGTAATTCCTGATTTTCGGTGCGACCAACCCCTTTTCAAAATACTCCTGGATGCAGTGAATCGCAAAAGAAAAAAAGGCATTTCGCTCTTCATAATTCCATGCGGTGAACAACGCTTTGTTATGCACCTCTTTCGGTGTTCGTAATTTGTAGTAATCGGAAAACTCAATGATATGCTGCCTGCGGGTGAAGCTATGCCCCTCTCCCTTGAAGGTATGATTACTAGTTATGCACATCTTTGGCGACACTTCAAAGGGAATATCCAACTTCATAGCGTTTTTTCTCTCAACTGAAAAGTTACCTGTCACTCTCTGGAACAATGTCCTGAAGTCAAACTTCCAATTTGCATCATCGAACGCTATAATATGCGTGTCTGGCGTCACTTGTTGAAAACAAAAGCGGTCTGATAGATCAGTCGTTTGTCCATCTATCTGCAATAAATTCTTTGCCTGTGACAAAGCCTGGACCAGGAATAGGCTCTTGCCAGTGCCGCCTTCTGCCACGCCCTTTTCACTGATTTGGGCATCGCATCCAATAACCACAGGACAGCTAGCTACGTCTTTATATCCATGCATCAGATACCCGAATGCCGTTATCTTTGATTCAAGGTCAGACATGCGCATCCATCGCTCGCCGACAGGAAGGTGCTCTTCTCCTAATGCGGATTCCGCCGCCCGTTCGTCTTCAGTTAAAACGTATGAAGAAGTATTTGCGACAAACTCGGCGAACATGCTAGGCGTGTCGGCCTCGCAAAAAACATGCGGGTTTACACTTTTCTTCCAAACAAACTTTTCCAGCTCTTGCAGCTTGGTGTAAGGATGCAGGCAGGTCGAGTCTTTCTTTATTTCTACAACCCCATTACTGAAAAATAAGTAACAGGTGTCAAAAGTATCCCTTAAAAAATCAATCGTGACATAGGGCAATGAGTTTATTTGCCATTCTGAAAAGAGAAAGCCACTGCTAGCCTGTACTTTACGAAAAACTTTTTTCAGAGTTTTCTTTTCCTCTTTCACTGCATTTTGCTTTTCCTTTTTTAAGTAATCTAAAACAAAATCCTTTATCTGAACTGGCAAAACAGGCTCAACCAAGCTGCCAGAAATCCGCACATACACATATGCGCTATCATTCGGATTGACTTTGTAACGCCGAAACCCGTTAGCAGGAAGAAATTCCTGGAATAGGGTTACCGTGCACAGGTCAATATCCCCCTCTTCAAGAACTACCCAAAAACTACCAAGCCCAACTATTTCCTTGCTTCTTTTCCTGGTCTTTCCTAATCCCTCAGGCCAATCCCCCTGTTTAGGCTGAGAAAGTACAACTCCTGCATGCTTTGCCATATGCACGATAGTACCGAATTTGACTTTCCCTTGATTTGTTTCAATACAATTGCTATACTTCTTATCGCATTCGCCTGCATCGTATTTTACGCCTCGTTGACTGAGTGCGTGAAAATAACCCCTGCCAGCCTCGCCAAAGGTAGCAGCTAATGCAAAACCTATAGTGACCCAATCGCCATAGCTATCGTCGCCGATCATTTTCCCGCTCTTGACAATATCAGCCATGATGCGGGCGTTGTCGTCCTGGCTGCTCGGGTACGCTTTCGCATCTTTTTGTGCTGGTTGGCACATTTTCGTATACTCCTGTGCCGATTCGCAGTATTTTTCTGCATCCTTGTTGTGGTATAAGTTAGGATCATACGATACAAAACGCAGCCGTGAAACATCCTTGCAAGATTTATCAATTACCAATCCGTAGGTTTCTTTGTAATATTGTTCAAGATACAAAAAGTTTTCTGTATGTTTTGCCTCGTCTATCTTGATGATAACAAAGAGGCCCTGACCAGAAACAGATAGCGAAACATACTCGGAAAATTTATCTTTCTCTAAGGTCGCTCGCACCGATGCAAGCTCTACTCCTAGCTGAGGATTGTCTTCGAGGTCAAAGTCAATCGCTAGCACCCCGCTATGGCATTGCAGCCCGCTTACCTTACGCTCGGCGAAGACACCGCTTGGAGTGAATGCAGGGACTCCTTGTTTTAACCGACTTCGTCTTGTTTTATCTTTTTCATTCCTGACTGCCTCGACCTCCTTTTCCCAATTTCCGTTCCTGATACCGTCCATTATTACATGAAGATTGCTGGTCACACCAGTCTTGTTGCGTGCGTTTTTATAGAAACTGACTGCAGTGTCTGTCGAAATAGCCGCCTCACTCATCCTTGCACCTCCGCCTCTGGCTTGCCATTAACCTTCAAAGAAGGAATAAGGGATTTGTAGTAGTTTGGAATATCTAAACGATTTAAGATTTTTTCTTTGTCCATAAGGTTATTCATTGCTTATCACCCTCATGTGAAGATTTACCTTTTTGATTTTTAAGATAGAATTCAACCGCTTCACGCAACAACATACTCCTCGATTTCCGCAACTCTCTGGCTAAAAGTGTGAAATCTCTGTGCATCTTTATAGGTATTAACCCCTGCAGAAACTTGTATCCACCATCCATATACTTCACCTCAATTAAAAAATCCCTTATAAAGCAAAGCCGCATGGCTTTTGCTCTACAAGGGATTATATTCAACAAACAGCTTATTAAAAGCTATTCCTTATAAGGTCTCATTAGGTATTTAGAGATGCCGCTTAAATAGGGGCTTTCAGGGTGGGCTATTCCTTATAAGGTCTCATTAGGTATTTAGAGATGCCGCTTAAATAAGGGCTTTCAGGATGGATAAATCATGGTAGGAGTTTGTATGCAGTAATCGTTTTTCCGCTTTTCTTTGCTTTAAATATATCTATTTGAATATCTAAATTCTTTTTCAAGGTAGACTCCAGGCTTTTTATTGCATCGGGTACAAAATGTTCATACATCGGCCTGCTGTTCCAACATTTTTCAAGTATTTCTCTCTCTACAAAATTCCCTCTTTTTTCATACAAACAAAGAAATAGTCTAATTGGTAACTCGGTCAGAGACACTTCTTTCCCATTGGCACAAACTCTATCATCTTCAACCTTCCAATTAAAATTGGCTTGTCCCTGCATCTCTGGTGCGATCTCCGTTTTAAGGCTTACCACCTCAAACGAATTAGTAAAATATTTAGGCAGTTCATCTTTGGTGCTGAACGTGGTAACAATCAGCATGCCTGTATTGTTCTTGGTATGTTGTATATCGCTTACTAACTTAATTAGAAAAGAATCATCATAACAACTTAAAATATTAAGAAACACAGCAACACCGTCATTCAACTGATCTATAACATTTCCTGTTTTTATCTTATCATCACTATCACGATAAGTAACAGGTGTGTACAAAACCTCTTTTACTTCATCTTCTGTTTTACCAGCTACATTATACAAACAAAGACTTGTTTTCCCTTTAATACAGTAAATATAAGCCCCAACTGCTTCTAGCAAATAAAGATCATCCCCTGTTATAAGTACAAACCTGCCGGTTAATGCTCTTATCAATTTCAATTCAATTATCAATTTCAATTCAATTTCAATTTCCAGGTTCTCTATGAAGATATTTAATAGCTTCTTGTTATTTCCTGTGACATCTTCCTTAGTTTCAGTCCATATCTTCTCGGCAGGAATATGAATGTTACCAATGTTTATTAAGCTTTTTAATGCGGGATGAATTCCTTTTGGTGTGTTCATGTTGCCCCCTTAAAATAGCCCTAGTAGTAGAGATTAAGGACAGGTCATCTAGGGAAATGACTCTTCGGGCTGCAGACCCTAGTCCTTAATTATGAAATGTTTTACCAGTGATCTTATTTTACCATATTATATACCAGGTATGCTAAAACCCTGTATATTCCTATTTCTAAAAATTTTATGCGCACCCAAACAGACATCAAGTAAACATCTGATATAAAGACCTACCTTATAGGGGGTATGCATGGGTGACACCCCTTATCCAATGCAGTATTCGTTCAAGTTCAGGTTTTGCATACAATTGGAGTGAATACGGTTAATATTCCCCACTTATCCAGCTTGTTCCTTGTCTGGAAGGTCGAACTCGTTTGCTTCTATGCTTGAAAGATCACAAACATAATTGTTAACGTTTCTCATTCCCTTTTTTTTTGCCATATCACAGGTTATTTTCAGGCAAAATTCCTCTAATTTAGTCAGTTTTGTATTCTGTCGTGAATTTAAAACACCCCATGCAATTTCTTTCACAGACAGTAGAATGTCTTCAGATGTGGAAGACTCACTCTGAATATGGTTTCTGAAACGTCTTTCAACCTCGTATGGAGCATTGCCGTTCAGATTACCTTTAAAACCTGCGATCTTATAAGCATCTTTGATAGATTTGCCATTTTTTCTAGCCTTCACATAAGCTGCAGATGCCTTAGTGAGTATTTTTGGAAGGCGTGCCTCCTGTGATGGTTGTTTATCTTTAACTAGTATGTCAGACGCCTTAGCTTTCTTTGTTAACTTTTTCATAGGCATATATCTCCATTTGTTAAGTTTTACATTCAATTTACGTTCGAATCTAGTTCGTACCTTGTCATAAAAACATATCAAAACCAGTCAATGAGAACAAGAATTAAATTCCCCTGAAAGCCTTGTGGATACTAGATAGATAAGACAATATCAATACATATCAAAACACGTAGTAAACGCTTGTTTATTTACCATAAAATAAACAATTTGATATGTTTTATGGTTGGCTACGAATGTGGTACGACTTAAAATACCTGGTTTCCCGACATTGTTCCCACTCCCTTCACCTCCGCCATCGGGGGACAGCGCTTGTTCCCCTCCGTGAGGAGGATTCAGGGGGAGGCAATACGTTTGAAATTCCTATACATTAAAATAGGGGCACCCCCCATACGCATCAAGCTAAGAATAGTATTCCACAAAAAAGGAGGTATCTTCTTGGAAAAAGAGCAATGTGTGCCCATATTCCTCTCTAATCCCCCCTGCCCCCCTTTAAAAAAGGGGGAAAGAAGGGTGAGTTTAGAAAAAGGGGGAGGATTTTCTCTTGAGAAAAGTTTGTCTGATCAAACATATCAAACTTTTCCTCCTTTTTTAAAGGGGGACTAAGGGGGATTATGCATTTCCCCCTTTTCTAAAGCTGATCAAAAATATCAAATATTTCCCCC
>SULG01000033.1 GCA_005524015.1 Candidatus Jettenia ecosi | reverse complement strand
ATAGATTCAATTTTCAAAGATTGCTTAATCTCATGCGTCTTTAAAAATGTTACTGTATAAGGCTCGAATAGCTCAGCCTCCGGGCATGAGAAAAGGCCGGTTTTCAACTGTGGTTGTCTGCCATAAAGAAGACCAGCTTCAATTTGGCCAATAGCTTTAGCCTTAAGTTCAAAAAGATAACTTTTGTTTCTTTCTATGAGTCTTGCCTGATCGATAAAAAGATATCCGTGTATTAATGGGTCCCGATGTTTAATTCCCAATCTCAATGTATAAGAGCCAGGCAATCCGTTAACCTCCTGTGCCCGGAAAGCTATATACAGCTCATTCCGATCATTCCTGTCTTCTGTGTTTTTGATTTCATCGATACGGATAAATTGCCCGTCTTCATGCTGTATCAGATCTGTAGCATCCTCCTTAATCCCTTGTTTACGAATACATCCCCAGATTTCATACGTAACGACAAGAGAAGCGTTCTTCAGGGTAATTTCCTGCTCTTTGAGCTGAGAACTATCGTTTGCTTCAATAGTTACGCAACTACCCAGTATCATAAAACAAATTATGATGTAACAATATCTTGTTCTTACATTCACGAGGTATCTGATAATCTTATTGAGCCAATATATCAAGGGAAATTAAGGCCATAATTTTTGCAAAGTCAACCAATTCTTTAATATCAATTGATTCATTTGTGGCATGTGCTTCGGCCACATCGCCGGGGCCAAATCCAACAGCTATTATACCTTTTTGGATAAGCTGTTTTGTTACCGTAGCGCCAGATAATCCTTTTGGTTGTGGACGAGTACCTAAAATGGATTGCGCATGTTTTGAGATTAATTCCACGAGTAAATTATCGGTGGGGACAGCAGTGGGAGGTTGATCAGAAATGATTTTTACATCAAATCGTGCAGGGCATAGCGCCTCAACTTCCTTCATAATATTTTTTATATCGTTCACAATAGTGTCTGATGAATCGCCGGGTAAATAGCGAATATCCAGTTGTACTTTACAGAGAGCAGGTACGATATTGGGCGCTGTTCCACTATGGATAGAGCCAAGATTCAAAGTAGGTGGAGAGTGGAGTGGATGCGAGGTTTGTCTGAACTTTAATTGTTTTATTCTATCGAGCAGGATGATCATGTTCCATATCGCATTTATTCCCATCTCTGGTCTTGAACCATGCGCCTGCTTACCATGGGAGGCGATCTCTAAAAACAACGTGCCTTTTTCCGTTACATCGATTATCTGCATATTATGTGCGACATCGGGAATGATAGCAAAGTCTGCACTAATGCCACATTCGTTCAATAAATATTCCAGTCCTAACGTGGAACCTCGTTCTTCATCAGCAACGCCGATCAATAAGAATTGGCCTTTCAGTTTAGATTCGTCCTCTTTAAGAAATCGTGCAACAGCCATCATGGCGGCCATCTGTCCTTTATTATCAGAGGCTCCTCTGCCGTAGATTCGTCCGTTTTCTACCCATGCTTCAAAGGGATCCTTCTTCCAATCATCGCCGGCTGGCACAACATCTAAATGACATGCAACAAGTAAAGTAGGGATAGACGATGTGATTTCCTTACGACCTATGTATCCAATGATGTTTGCCCGGTGTTTTACCTTTTCAAAAATGGTATATGGGATTTGTAATGATTTAAAAAAATCCTCAACAACTTCAACAGCGAGGATTTCATTCCCGGGAGGATTTTCGGTTCTTTTATTGATTAATTTAACGGCGAGTTCAACGATCTCATTTTCCTCATTTTGCATATATTCCTTCACATAATTTATAGAATTATCTGAAGCATATTTTTCCATAATAGTATTTCCTCTGGCAATAGTAGACTTTAAGGATTTTAAAACGTTGTATTGTAAACAGAATTATTCAAGCTTATCAAATAAATCTTTCTTTAATTCACAGATTGGGCATGCCCAGTCCGCTGGTAAATCCTCAAATTCTGTTCCGGACTTGATTTCCTTCTTTGGATCTCCCCTTTTCGGGTCATAGGTGTAACGGCATATTATGCATTCTGCTTTTGACATATTTTTTATTTTCTGTATCATTTGAATTTGGGATTTTACTATGTTGTACCGGTCAAGGACATTGTTCTCTACACATAGTTAATACAGTACGGTTATATTGATAACCGTATTACAATGTATAACATAATAGCCTTTTTGCCTGTCTTTTAGTATTTTGTTGTTTGTTTCTGTTTTTCTTATTCTATCAGTAATCTCAAGGCTTTCAAGGGAATTTAATTCTTATCTGTTTTTGGAATATTAAAGCATAATGTTTATTCTTTTATTCTCCAGTTTCTTCGTCATATAAGAGTGTCATCATGGGAAGAACTGAAAAAAAGAATAATGCCAGGCGTCCAGGAGATCAATGAGCAACCCGTGGTATACCGATGGCGTAAATTTGAATTTTCAATGAATTAATCGTCTATGTTTTAGTGAAACGTTATACTAGCATTGAGCAAGCGGCACAGCGGTATGATTCTAAAGGCACGTTATTCTTCTGTGATCCACCATATTTGAATGCAGAAGGGTATTATGGGAAGGAAAACTTTACGCACGATGACCACCAAGCCCTTGCAAACATGCTAAAAGGCCATGTTATGGTCACACACTACCAGAATGGCTTATATGACCGTTTATATCAAGGGTGGCATAAATACACCTTCGAGAGCTTCAAGGGAAGCCGCAAGGCAGATGCAGGAGAAGAGAAGCCAAAGACGGTAGGGGTCTTATACTGTAACTTTCAACCAGAGGTTAACTCAAGGAGCTTATTCAATGGATTATAGCGATTTCTACTTTTTCTACTTCTACACATATGCTGGGAAGTAGAGAAGTAGAAACGAAAAATGACTGGAAAGCCTTGTGGCTGTGGGAAGTATTCTACTTCCCAAGATTTTCCACTTTTTCAAAAGTTGAAAGATTGCGGGAAGTAGTATTTTTACCAAAACTTCAGGAGTTTATTTAATGCAATATTACGATTTCATTTGGTGGTATGTATCTTTCGGGCTTATACGGCTAGCATGCTTCGGGATGTATTGGTCTATACAGGTATACTAAAAACTAAGGTAACTGCGCAAGACAAAAACATAGTTACCTCAGATTCTAATGAGTATGCTTTTTCTTTCGTTCCTGGTAATAGGCAATACCAAAGCCTATCCAGATACTAGCGAGGACAAGAATTAAAAATATGCTTAAAGAATCCATGTTCCTTTACTCCTTTTTACTAATCCAGTATCCAACAACAAAAAATGATATAGATATACTTAACCCTAAAACAATGTGAGACAAATTAAAACCTTTAGGCGATATGATACCACCTATGATAAAACCCGTATAGGTGAGTTTAACCATATCGTATAGAAACTTGGCAATATCTTCTCTTTGTTTCTTAGTCATATTGGTAGGGATATTATACACCAGATACAAATAAATAGCAAAAGATAAAGAAAGATAGGAATATACCAAGAATATCCTTGAATTATTACGAGAAGTACGATAGTACGTACAGCATTGATATGCTTAGCGTGGTCAGGACGCTATTGGATATATGTCTACGAAAGTAGGCAGTAAAGGGCAACGGCTGTGAGACCTGACCACTCATAGCTAGTTGCCTTTTTGTTTGAAAGGGGATGTTATGGCAGATAAAGATTTATTGATTAAAGATGAGCTATATTTCAAGTAGCTTCTTAAAAGACCTTGAACTGTTCATATATGGAATGCCATTATTTAGTGATTTAGAGGCTTGTAATAAAACAGAAGTTACCACCAATCAAGAGTAATAATCAAATCAATGATACAGGAATAAACAGAAAGGACGGTGTTACAATTGGCAGTAAGGTATCGAAAGTATTTCCAGCAATGTAAAGCTATTCCTTGCAATGGCAGGCCAGGCAAGAGCTATTGTCCAGGTGATCGGCCAAAAGAGGGCAAATGGTGAATACAAGACCTGTGGCACATGGTGTATTGAGTTCTTTGACGATAATAAGGAATGGCAATCGCTTACCTTCGGGGATATACGGAACAAGTCAGATGCAGAAAAGAGACTTGCACTCTTTATCTCAGATCGTGAGAGAGGTCAATTGAATCTGCCCAAGAAGAAACACATTCCTACCTTAGTAGAGTATTCAAAGACATACCTGGAGTTACACAAGACAGCCAGAGAGAATACTATTGTATCAAAGCGAAGGGCGGTAAATGCTTTTATTCGGCATCTGAGAGAAATTCGGCTTGATAAAATAACACCATTTATCATTGAAAAATACAGGATTGACCGTAAAAAGCTAGATGGTGTTAAGGAATCCAGTATTAATCAGGACGTTATTATTCTTACCCATATCCTTAATACTGCAATCAAGGCAGGTCTTCTAGATAGGAATCCATGTAGAGAGGTAAAGCGATTTAAGATAACGCAATCAAAAGATAGAATATTGTCAGAATCAGAAGTTGGATTGCTCTTTAATAAGCTAACGGGTAAAGATCGCTTAATAGTGTTAACCAGTCTCTTTATCGGCATGCGTCTAGGTGAGGTGCTACGTTTGAAGTGGTCTGATATTGATTTTGTTAAAGGCTTAATAACTTTCATCCAGAGTAAAACAGGTAGGCTTGTTACTATTCCACTTTCAAGCTTTCTGGCAGAAGAATTCCAAAGTTATCAACGAAACAGCGGCACTATCTTTGAGGATAGAGTTATTACCAGGCTAGTTGCAGCATCATATAGCCAGCGTTTCAACAAACTATTTAAGAGTATCGGGATTGATAACTTCTCATTCCATAGCCTGAGACATTGCTTTGCCTCAATTTCCAGCGATACAGGATCAGACATTGTTACCACAAAAGAGTTATTAGGCCATTCAGATGTTAGCATGACCATGAGGTATAACCATAAACAGCTAGATGCAAAGAGAAATGCTATAGAGAGAATAACAGATCATATCCTAGATATTGGTAAAGAGAAGATATTACCCCTAGCCGCTAAAAAAGGTACGGCATAAGTACGACATGAGAAAATGTTGTATAGTGTATGTTATTATTGCTATAAGGCTTACGAAAATACTGCATGTTACAATGTATAACACATCCTTTTGCAAGCTTTTTATACCCGCCATATATCTTTGTGTAGACTTACATATGAGATAACAGTAATCAGTAATCATTGTGAATGAAAGAGATATGAAAAAAAGTATGAAGAAGTTTGTAAAATTTGTGTTTGACAAGTATCAGCAAATAAAGGATTATAAAAGTAATGGATGAAAATGATGAAGAAGAGAGATAATTCCTTTAGCCTTGTCTTTGAGTAAGTTATATATGATATTTCGTGTGGATGTATAAAAGAAGATTATATGAATAAGCGTGAGCCGGCAAATTATGGATTTTAAGAAATATAAATTAGGGGAAAAGAGTAGATCATTACGTGACACTATAAAGGGTCTCATAAAGGGAGAATTCCGTTTAAGCGAGAATTTCCTCAATAAGTGCATGAAAGACTTTACACAAGTTCAGTCAATTAAATTGCTCAATGGATATTTCATACTAAACGTATCAAATATTGAAGCTGTGCTTAACTACGATTCATGTGAATTCAATGAAAATACAAGATCGGTAACATTTAAAGTACTTAATCTTAAACCGTTTTATTACAAACCGTTTCTGAATCTCATTCACTTGAAATTTCCATTCCTGAAGTTTGATAAAGATGCAGAAAAGACAAGATTACTTACTTGCCACTTAAATAAAATCCCTGCGCTTAAGGATAACAAGATTGTAAATAGTCGTTATTTATCATATCTTACCGTAAAATATATAAAATGCACAGAAGGTAAGGTTGTTGTGAAGTTGAAGATACCATTAAAAGCCTTGAAAGATAAGCTATTTAAGGATTCTGTACCAAGATCTAACTAGCAACTTTTGTCGTGAAGAAAGTAAATAATCATGGAAAAAACACACGGAGTCTATTACAGATTGAGTTATAAGTTCTCAATCTAAAGGAAAACAAACTAATTCAATTGTATAGGAATTTTTATTTTCATGAAGCGGGTTTATGGTAGGGCGGATTAAGCGATAGCGAATCCGCCTTTTCTGGAAATAGCAGTGGTGGATTCGGCGTAAAAACCAACGCCTTAATCCACCCTACTCATACCTTGTTACCATATTTTAACATATTAAGATGTAGGATGGATTAAGCGAGACGAATCTACCCTTTTTCTGATCATGCATGAGGTTCTATAATGACTTTTATGGAATCCTTTGCCTCGGCAACCAGTTTAAAGCCTGTAGCCGTTTCGGAAAGACCTAGCTTATGAGTAATTAAGTCTCGTACTGCTACCCTGCCTGCACGGATTAGTTCAATGGCTGTAGCCATATCATCCGGTGGCCCAGCATAAGACATGGCAAGAGAGTTACAATTGCGCCAGAGGTCCCAAAGGTTTACAGGAGTTAAGACATTCGGTTCTGTTGGGGCGAAAAAAAGAATCGTCCCGCCCCGTTCCACAGAGTTTAATGCCTGCCCTATAGCTGCAGTGGCCCCTGTACATACGACAACCAGGTCAGCCAGGCGTCCATGATTGGTTTTACGCAGATAGGCGGGAACATCTTCCTTTGCGTGAATTACATGGTCAGCACCGGATTGTTGCGCCATTTTTAAACGATATTCAGTAATATCAACTGCAAAAATTCGTCCAGCCCCCAGCGCGCGTGCTGATTGAATGTGAAGGAGTCCGGATATGCCGCTGCCGATAACAAGCATACTTTGTCCCGGGCGTAAATTTGCTTTCTTTTGTCCAAGGAGGGTACAGGCTAAAGGCTCAACAAAGGTTCCTTCCTCAAAAGAAACTTTATCCGGCAAAACAAAGGTACCCCGGTCAACATTAATGTGCGGAATACGAATATATTCGGAAAAACCACCAGGATAAAAATTTGTAGTGCGCAAGGTATCACATACCGAATAATGGCCATTCAGGCAGTAATGGCACGTATTGCAGGGGACATGATGGGCTACGGTTACCCGATCACCTACTTTATAACGCTTCACTCCTTCTCCAACGGACACTACTTCACCGGCAATCTCATGCCCCAGTACGAGAGGCGCCTTTTTAATACGGTACCATTCCATTACGTCACTTCCGCAAATACCACTGGCTATTACCTTCACTAATAATTCACCCGGTCCAATGTGAGGGGTTTGCATCTCTTCAATCCGAACATCTCTGTTGTTGTAATACATTGCTACGCGCATAGTGTTTCCCTTTAGAAAAGCTTTTCTAAAACACTCGTATATTTCCCCCTCTTTTAAAGTATTCACCATTTCCCCCTTTTTTAAAGGGGGACTAAGGGGGATTATGGGTGGTTATTCTCCACCGTTTACCCATGTTAGCTTGATGCATATGGGCTAAAGCCTTGCCCTACATCACTCTGTTTTTCATGTTAATTAAACGGGTTTACGGTAGGGCGGATTAAGCGATAGCGAATCCGCCTTTTCTGGAAATAGTAGTGGTGGATTCGGCGTAAAAACCAACGCCTTAATTCATCCTACTCATAACTTGATGTATAGGAATCTCACCGTAGGGCAACCCTTCAGGGTTGCCTGGCAAGGTTAAACCTTCCCCTTACATCGACACCATGAGCAGTATCAGTAAACAACATCTTAACCAACACTATCCAGTGACACTTACCAGACTTTCCCATACTCTATAAGATATTCACTATTTCTTTTTATTCTTCTCTGCGTTAAAGATGTCATTTGCTTGTTTCGCCGTTGCATCCTCGTGGATGATAGCGCGTAAAGCCTTGATCATGGCTACGGGGTGCTCATTTTGCCAGATATTCCTTCCTAAATTTACACCAATAGCTCCCTTTTGCATTCCATCATGAACAAACTCAAATACCTCAAGGTCTGAGTTTACCTTCGGTCCACCTGCCATGACGACAGGAACAGGGCATCCATTCGTGACTTTTTCAAAATTCTCGCACCAGTAAGTTTTTACGACCCGGGCGCCCAATTCTGCTGCAATACGGCAACAGAGCGCGAGGTAACGGGCGTCACGTTTTTCCATTTCCCTTCCAACAGCCGTAACTGCCATTACGGGAATACCATACCTTTCCGCTTCGTTTACTAATGTTGATAGATTTAACAGGGTTTGGTGTTCATATTTACTGCCGATAAAGACGGAAATACCTAAACCAGAGGCGTTTAAACGAACAGCCTCTTCTATGGAAGTGGTAAGACTTTCGTTCGCCAGGTCTTCACCAACCATACTTGTGCATCCGGAAACTCTAAGGATAATGGGTTTGCTATTTACCGGATCTATGCACGAACGTAATACCCCGCGGGTACAAAAAAGGGCATCGCTATATTCAAGAATGGGTTGAATAGTATTGCCCGGCTTTTCCAGGTTAGTAGTGGGACCCTGGAAATATCCATGGTCAATTGGTAAAAACATACATCGGCCGTTTGGTTTTATAAGTTGAGATAAACGATTCTTCATTCCCCAAGGCATTGTTTCATTCCTCCCTTTAACAGTGTGAACAATTTTTATGTGACTTTTCAGGTCTCACAATTAAATATCCTTTTCCGATCAGCCAATGATGAAACTGATAGGTGGTATATTTGCAATGTGTTTTACAAAGATCTCTGATCTTTTCATATTCAGAAGAACCTTCCTTTTGTGCATTCAGGTCCATTTGCACTGAACATTTTATATCATTACAGAATTCCCGCCGTTTATAATCTACATATCCTTTGATTGACATAGGCATATCCTTATCGTAATTTTTTGTTACAGAATTATCAAGATTGAACGGGTAGCATATTATATTCCTTCCCCATCTTTATAATTTTTCATAA
The DNA here is from genome assembly GCA_005524015.1 of Candidatus Jettenia ecosi. GTDB lineage: Bacteria > Planctomycetota > Brocadiia > Brocadiales > Brocadiaceae > Jettenia > Jettenia ecosi. The sequence goes on along the minus strand of SULG01000033.1, from coordinate 24,082 downwards.
ATATAGTCATCAGTTTTGATTCTGTTTCAGAAACGTAATCGTCTTCTTTTGTCGAAATATGTAAATTTTCTTCCAGTTTTTTTATCCGCTCTTTGAGCTTGCGGTTTTCAACCAGTACGATTTTAAGCGCCTCGGCGATAGGGTCTGGCAATTGTCCATGGTCTAATGCTGCATCATGTTCTTTCTTTTTCTGTTCAATAATTCTCCCTGGCACTCCAACCACAGTTGCATATGGTGGCACATTTTTAACAACAACAGAGCCTGATCCGATACGTACATGATCTCCCACCGTTATATTGCCCAATATACACGCATTTGAGCCTACGATAACTTTTTTCCCCAGTTCCGGATGTCTTTTTGTCCTTTCCGTAGTTGTACCTCCGAGGACAACTCCTTTATAGATAAGACATCCATCTCCAACTACTGCAGTTTCACCAATAACCACACCCATACCGTGATCGATAAATACACCGTGTCCGATTGTAGCGGCCGGGTGTATTTCAACTCCTGTTAAGAATCTGCTGATATGGGAGATAAAACGGGATAATACAATCCATTTTTTTTTCCAAAGATAATGCGATATTCGATACAGCCATAAGGCATGCACACCTGGGTAGCATAAAACTACTTCAAGCTTGCTTCTTGCGGCCGGATCATTTTGGAAGGCAGCATTAATGTCCTCTCTCATGCGATTGAACATTAAAATTCCTTGAACAAAACGGTAGATAAATATCTCTCACCGGTGTCAGGAAACACGACAACCATTAGTTTTCCTTTATTTTCAGGTCTTGCTGCTACCTGTAATGCTGCATGGGCGGCGGCTCCGGAAGAGATACCTACTAAAATTCCTTCCTCTCGTGCGAGTTGACGGGCCAGAGCAAATGCCTCCTCGTTTTTGACCGTGATAATTTCATCGATTACTTTTCTGTCGAGGATTTCAGGTATAAACCCTGCGCCAAGCCCCTGAATTTTATGCGGGCCTGGCTTTCCGCCCGAGAGCACTGCTGAATCAGTAGGTTCGACGGCGATTACTTTCAATGAAGGTTTCCGTTTCTTAATAATCTCTCCGACCCCGGTAATTGTTCCACCTGTCCCTACACCACCCACAAAGATATCAATCTTGCCATCAGTATCATTCCATATTTCTTCCGCTGTTGTCTTTCTGTGAATTTCCGGGTTAGCCGGATTTTTAAATTGCTGCGGCATAAAAGAGTTCGGGGTATCTTTTACCAATTCTTCTGCCTTACTGACAGCGCCCTTCATCCCCTCAGCTCCTGGCGTTAACACTATTTCCGCGCCAAATGCCTTCAGTACCGACCGCCGCTCTATACTCATGGTATCCGGCATGGTTAAAATCAGCTTATAGCCTCTTGCAGCGGCTACGAAGGCTAAAGCTATACCCGTATTGCCCGAAGTAGGTTCTATGATAATTGTATCCTTCTTAAGGAGCCCTGCTTTTTCTGCTGCTTCTAGCATAGCAATCCCGATACGGTCTTTTACACTGGCCATAGGGTTGAATGATTCCAATTTAGCTACAACCGTTGATTCCAATCCCTTAGTAATATTGTTTAATCTGACCAAGGGTGTATTGCCAATTGTTTTGGTGATGTCTTCATATATTTTTGCCATATATTCCTCTTAATTAAATTCTCTGTAAAGCAAATGTCTTAATTAATTAAGGATACAAAGCAACTATGATACCTAGTCAGAGGTTATTTCTCAAGAGATTTTTAGCGCCTTGTTTTTCCTTGACAAAAAAAAATTGTCTATAGTATATATGGTTTTAGGTAATATTGTTGTCTGTGCTAAGAGGTAAAAAAAATTTACAATTGTATATATTTTTTGGAACATATATCTTATTAAAGGTGTTATTGTGAACTATAAATATATTGATAATTTAGCGAAACAGGTCGGTGGTTCGTTACGGCTTACCGCATTGATTATAAGCCGGTCGAGGCAAATTGTAAAAAAAGCTCCGATATTAATTGAAACAAATATCGATGATCCTGTGCAGATTGCGTTTTTAGAATTGATGCAAGGAAAGATTAGGCTCAACGAAGGGGGCGCGCCGCCACCTCAGGTTTCAGAACAAAAGAAGATTGAAAAACTCTTAGGAACTCCTGAGAAATCAGAAGTTTGATGGTAACTACACTACAACAATAAAAGTAGTATCATGTGTCGTTTCTTCTAAACAATTTATTATGCGAGGGGATAAATTACACAAATACGTGGTATTGTAGTTAGGAAAAAATCCTAATCTGTTTAGAATACATCATAAATTTACCTGCCCAAACTATTACACCACAATACACAGAAGTTTAATTCCCTATTTTAAATTCATTAACATAAAATATGTGTATGTTTCCTCGTTGTAATTCATAAGGTGGTAATTCCATAAACCAAATATCTCATAAATATTTATAGTAAAGGACTGATTGAAAATTACTGAGAAAAAGTTTTTATAGGATACTAAAACAAGGGAGAATTTTGTAATTATGATTAAAGTTGACCATTTGGCAAAGCGTTATGCAAACGTGTATGCAGTAGACGACATCTCATTTGAAGTCAACCAGGGTGAGATTTTAGGTCTCTTGGGACCTAACGGAGCAGGGAAGACAACAACCATGCGCATATTGACCTGCTATATGCCAGCGACGTCGGGAACTGTTACGGTTGAAGGTTACGATGTCTTTCGGGATTCGGTTCAGGTGCGCAGGCAAATAGGATATTTGCCGGAAAATGTGCCCTTGTATCCTGAAATGCGGGTGAAAGAGTATCTTTCGTTTCGCGCAAAACTGAAGAAGGTGCCGTACCGTGAACGGAAGAAAAAGATTGATGAATCGATTGAAAAATGCAGGATTATCGATGTGCAAAATCAGATTATTGGAACTCTTTCCAAAGGTTACCGCCAGAGGGTCGGTTTGGCTGATACTCTTGTTCACGATCCAAAGATCCTGATCCTTGATGAACCAACAATTGGACTTGACCCGAATCAAATTCGGCAGGTCAGGCAACTGATAAAAGAATTAGGTGAAAAACATACCATCTTACTCTCTACCCATATCCTTCCTGAAGTTGAAATGCTTTGTGGCCGCGTTATTATTATTAATAAGGGTAAAATCGTTGCTATGGATACACCCTCAAACCTGGCTATCCAACTAAGAGCCGGGAACAATATTACGTTAGAAATTCGTGGAAATGGAGAAAAAATTAAAAATGCCTTTTCGGAAGTACAAGGGGTAAAAAAGGTTATATGGCAAGGCAATGGCGCTATTAATCATTATACACTGGAGGCAGAAAAGGGTGTGGATGTTCGTGAAGATGTCTTTTCATCGGTCGTGAAGAATGGCGGAATTATTCGCGAAATGAAACAGGCTTCCATTACATTAGAAGAGATATTTCATCAGATTACTACGCAAGAACAGGAGGTAACGTTATAAATGACAAGTGTAGGTACTATATTTCAAAGGGAGATTAATTCCTACTTCCTATCGCCGATTGCATACGTTGTAATTGCAGTGTTTACGATCTTTTCTGGTTATTTCTTTTCCATTATGCTTGGAATAACGCAGGAAACTACGCTGCGATACAGCTTCGCCTATACACAATTTATTCTTTCCATCCTGACACCTGTTATCACGATGAGATTATTAGCCGAAGAAAACAAGACAGGGACTATTGAGCCTCTGATGACAGCTCCTATTACTGATTTTGAGGTAGTATTTGGAAAGTTCTTATCAGCCTGGGCGCTCTACAATATCATGATTGCCCCAACCGCTTTTTACATCATATTCCTGGCATGGGTAGGCTCCCCTGATTATGGTGCAATTATTGCCAGCTACATTGGGCTGATCCTAATGGGTGGACTTTTTATATCTATCGGACTGCTGGTATCTGCTATTACGAAAAACCAGATTGTTGCAGCCGTTATAGGGATTGTTGCGCTCCTTATACTGCTGGTCATTGGCCTGGCAAGTTCCGGAAGTGAGGGATGGTTTTATGATGGTTTGAGATACATCGGTACCTATGATCATTGGGATACGTTTACAAAAGGAATCGTAGATACCAGGGATGTAGTTTATTATGTCAGCTTTACCGCTTTACTCATATTTATTGTTGTACGTATTGTCGAAAGCAGGAGATGGAGATGAGGACTTTGAACAAAAAAAGGGATGATTGGTTTAATCAGTTTAGTGGATATATTATACTGGCAGGTATTATTGCCGTCGTAGCAGGTTTTGGTATATCGAGAATCCTGAATGCCTGGGGATTGTCCTCTCTCATACCCATGGGTATTGGCGGAGGTGTTATCATTGGGTTTAGCATCGCTACGGCTATCAGAAACAAATGGTTCTCCACTGAGGCGTCTAAGAGAAAAGCGCTCGTTGGTACCAACGTTGCCGTCATGTCAATCTTTGCTGCTTGCATCTTTGCGGTTGTTGGGTTTTTAAATAACCGGCATTATGAGCGTTTCGATCTCACCCTTACCGGCAAATATTCTCTCTCGCCAAAAACGAAGAATATACTGAAAAATCTTGATAAACCTATTGTTGTTACCACCCTCTTTAATCCCGGTGAGATGTTTTATGAACAAATTGTAGATATCCTGAAAGAGTATGCTTACCATTCAGATAAAATTAAGGTAGAAAGCGTTGATCCTTTAAGAAATCGCACCAAAGTTGAAGAATTGGCAAAACGCCTGAAGATTGATGATCTTCAAATGAATACCGTAGTATTTGAATGCGGTGAGTACAGTAAACATGTACCACAAAATGAGGTTATAGAAAGACAATATCCGTTTAAGTTTAAAGGAGAGGAATCCTTTACTGAAGCCATTCTGAATATTACCCAGGAGAAGCAAACGGCGGTTTACTTTGTTACAGGACACGGAGAACGACATTTTGAAGATTATGACCGTGCAGGAATTTCCGGGATTGCAAATGCTCTGAAACGTGATAATTGCCGTATAGCCCCACTCGACATTCTGACCACAAAAAAAATTCCGGATGACTGCGATGTGCTGATCGTTGCAGGACCAACTAAGGCCTATCTGACAGAGGAATTAAATATTATCCGTAATTATCTTGAGGGCAGGGGTAAACTCCTGCTTATGTTAGAGCCTGGTATTGACCCAAATACTCCCACAGGGTTTAAAACCCTTTTGGCAGAATATGGCGTTGCTGTGCGTGATAATGTTGTTGTATATAACAAAGTCAATATGCCTCTTTTTGGTATTCAAACCGTTGCAGAAATCTATATCGGTAAGGATGAATATGCAGAACATATCATTACTGATGATCTGAAGAGTTATAATACGATTCTTTTCGGCTCATGTGTTGTTGATGCAGCGCCCGCGAATGACCAAATGCCGTATCAGGCTGTTGTGCTTATGCGTGCGCCAGAAGGGTCGTGGGGTGAGATTGATGTTGCAGATTTACGGCAGAAAAAACCTGAGTACAACATAGATACTGATGTGCAAGGTCCGGTTTCTCTGGCAATTGCCTCCCAGGTTAAAGAATTGCCGAAAGCCGTAACCCAATCACATCCTCAAATGGCAAACGATCCGAATGCTAAGCCACAGGGCGCGCGACTGGTTGTCTTTGGAGATACGAATTTTGCCTCGAATGAATATGTTGAAAACCCGGGAAATATGGATCTGTTCCGTAATTCTGTTAACTGGCTGGCTAAGAAAGAAACACAATTAGGCATTTCTGCCAAGCCGCCGGATTTCCGTAAGGCAACGATTAATCCAATCCAGATGAAGGTTATATTCTGGGTATCAATTGCCGGAATCCCCCTTATACCTATTGTTGTTGGTAGTGTTGTCTGGTGGAAGAGGCGCCGATAATTTATATTTTAATGTGTAAGAAATTCAATTTTTTTTCACTCAGCAATGAATGAACCCACCCCTTAATCCCCTCCAGGGAGAGCAGAGGGGTGGGTAAAAAGAAAAGTTGTTGGGTTGCGCCTTTAAAACACAACCTGATTTTAAAACACAACCTGATTTAATGTATAGGAAATTCAATGTTTTGTTGTAGGGGCGAACCTTGTGTTCGCCCAAATGGAAACACATATAAACGTTTTGAATCATACAGGACAAGGGAGAACACAAGGTTCGCCCCTACGCCGGTGTTATAAAAAAGTCACCGAACGGCCTATTTTAAGGAACTTTACCGTTGAGATTCTTTGCCATCTTACTGTCAGAAATGACAATGATTGTTATTCTGAATGAGGTGAAGCGTCTCGTTGATACATATTATAAACAGAACAATGGAGATTTATTAGTGTTTCAATTTCACGATATTTATTCTACGTCGGAGGAAAGTATTAAGCTATGAAACTTAAAACAACCATTATCCTTTTAGTTGTCGCAGTTATTGGTATCTCGTATATCTTCCTGTATGAGAAGAAACAACTACCTCAGGAGGAATGGGAAAGACTGCAAAAGAAGGTGATTCCTGATTTCAAGTCGTCTATGATTAAAAAGATCGAATTAAATAACGAGAGTGGCAAGATTCTTTTGGAGAAGACTGAAGATGACTACTGGCATATCGTTGAGCCTTTGAAACTCCGGGCAGACAACTCCGAAATAAATAGCATACTTTCCGAGTTTGAGTTTATGAATAAGGTAGGTTCCTTCAAGGATGAAGGAGACAAGCCGTTTGATCTTAAAGATTATGGGTTAGATGTTCCGAAGACCTCCCTTATCATGTATACAGGTATTCCGGCAAAACGCGATAAGATACAGGTAACCGGGCCAAAGGATAAATATACGGTGTTTATAGGCCAAAAACTTGCTGCAGGTGACAATGTATACCTTAAGCTTGATACCAGCGATGAAGTTGTTGTCGTGCCGGGGTCTATTGGTGACAAGGTTAGCAAGAATATTCTCGATTTAAGAAGTAAATGGGTGTTTTCCTTTGATAAGGAAGCTGTAGATAATTTACAGATTAAAACGAACGAATCGAATATTGTTTGTAATAAGAAGGGCAGTTTCTGGCGGGTTGTTGAACCGGTTAGCGACCTTGCGGATTTGGAGAAGATTAAAGATATTATTGGTAAACTCAAAAATTTACAGATTGAAAGTGCCGATTTTATTACCGAAGATTCAACTGACTTGGCTAAATATGGTCTGGATAACCCACGTTATGTGGTCACAATCAATGAAAAAGACGTTACGCAATCTGTCTCCTTTGGCCATTTATTAGATAATAAGGTCTATGCAAAACGCATGGATGAGCCGACCATCTTTTTCCTGAAAGATATCATACTTGCAGATTTGAGCAGGAAGCCGAATGACTTGAGAGATAAAAAGGTTGTCAGGTTTGATTCCATCGGAACGTATGGTATAAATAAACTGGAGATCAAGACAGCTTCTGATGTAATTGCCATTGAAAAATCCCTGGATTTAGATTGGGTATTTATAAAGCCCGTTAACCTTTACGCAGACCAGGATACGGTTAAGAATTTTATTGAGAAAATTAAGACATTGGAAATTGAGGATTTTATTTCGGATAAACCGGCTGATTTATCCCCGTACGGTCTGAAAAATCCTGTCTTTGAGATTTCTGTTACCAAAGAAGAAGACAAGGAGTTAGCCAAGTTTTATGTTGGTAAAAAGCTGCCTGAAGGTGACAAATGTTACGTGAAGCGTGTTGGAGAAGAACCGGTGTATACCGTTCCTACAGCAGAATTTTACGATAAAATAGAAGATGCATTATTATCATTCCGTGATAGACTCGTAAGTGATTTTAACAAGGATCTTGTTAAAAAATTGGTAATTGAAAAACCGAATCGTACCTTTGTTTGCGATGTAACGAACAAGAAGGATGCAGAAGGTCAGGTTGTATGGGAACTTTCTCAACCTATACAGACGGCAGCAGACACGGAAGCAGTTAATCAGATTATCTGGGATCTTTCCTTTTTAAAAGCAGAAAAGCACGTCATAAAGGCGCCGAAAGATCTGAAGAATTTTGGATTGGATAAGCCCAAACTCAAGGTTTCCGTGACATATGAAAAGATTACAGAACCAATGCCTCAAGAGGCAGATAAAAAGATGGATGAAAAATCTCAGCTTGCAACGAAGGAAAAAGAGTCTGCAGAAAAAACTATAGAGACAAGAACTCTGCTCGTTGGTAAGAAGGTTACGGAGGATGACAAGGTAAGCTCATACGGCATGTTTAGCGATAGCGACCTTGTATTCGAACTTTCCTGGCCAAAAATTAGAAATTTTGATGCAGAACTGGTACCTACCAAAATACTCAATTTCGAGAGGATAGCAGCAGAAAAGCTTACTATTAACTACGCTGACAAAGCTATTCAGCTAGAAAAAACAAACAATGTCTGGAAGTTGAAAAATGAGCAGAAGGATGTACAGGGAAGAGAAGTAGATTACTACATTCGCAACCTTTCGGAGTTAAAAGGTAGCTATATTGAGCAATATAAAACGGCAAGCCTGAAACCATTTTCTCTGGATAAACCTCAGTTGACTATCACGATTGGTTTAGGAGACAGTGATGCTGTGCTTTTGGTTGGTAAGAAGAAGGATGCTTATGGGTATTACATGAAGAGTAAAGATTCAGACTATATTTATGTGGTTCCTAATGATCTGGTGGCTAAACTCATAAAAAAAGAAGAGGATTTTACCACGGTTATTCATGAGACTGCGGATGAGGCATCTATGGAAGCGGCAAAAATCATTCCTGAGGAAAAACCTGTGGGCGCCAGTCCACATGGACATGGAAGACCATATAGCTCTCCTCATGGAGGAATTCATTAAAATTTTTCTTTATAAATGATGAAGGAGATGAGGTATTTTCAGATGAAAAAAATACTTATCTTTCTACCATTATGTATTTGTCTCGTTTATATTCTTCTGACATATGATAAGGTGCCTGCCTTTGAATCTTCTTTCAACTCGAATCGCAAGACACCAGTCGTTATGGCAGTTGAGAAGATAGGGCCGGCTGTTGCCAATATCAGAACCGAGAGGCTTATTGCTCAAAGGCATGTAGATCCGTATTTTGGATCGAGGAGTGAATTTTTTGAGCAATATTTCAATGAATTTTTTGGCCAAAGCCAAAAACAAATGGTAGAAAGACCGTTGGGTTCCGGTGTCATCATTGATGAAGACGGCTACATTGTTACCAATGAACATGTGGTAAGTCGTGCGTCTAAAATCAAGGTGAGATTATCAAACGGGCAGGATTTTGAAGCTACCATGATTAGTTCTGATCCGATCAGCGATATCGCCGTATTAAAAATAAATTCACCCACACCGCTTCCTCATGTAAAAATGGGTACATCCAAGGATCTTATGATTGGTGAAACCGTTGTGGCGTTAGGGAACCCCTTTGGCTTAGAAAACTCAGTTACCACCGGGGTGCTCAGTGCAAAAAACCGTACCATTACCTTTAATAGTGAATATGGAGAAATCAAGTACGATGGTCTTATCCAAACGGATGCGTTGATTAATCCGGGAAATAGCGGGGGGCCTCTCATTAATATAGATGGAGAGCTTATCGGTATTAATGCTGCAATCGTAAATCAGGCACAAGGTATCGGGTTCGCTATTCCTGTTGATAAGGTAAGGGAAACCCTTGTCAAACTCTTCAATTTCCGGGAGCTCAATAAAATATGGTTTGGGGTACAGGTAGAAGAACAAGCTGATACTTCAAAGGGGATAGTGGTTTCATCCGTTGAACCTAAGAGCCCTGCATATAAGGCACACATCAAAACCGGGGATTATATCACAAAAATAGATTCCAAAGAGATCCTAAACATTCTTGATTTTGAAAAATATATACTTAAAAAGAATGTAGGAGATAAACTCTATATCAACATTAATCGTGGCGGACGTGAATTCAAGGTAGATATTACCCTGGAAAAGGCGCCACTTCTGCCTATAGAGAAGCATGCGCTTGAGAAGTTGGGTCTGTATGTACAAGATTTAACCCCTCAACTTGCAAAGCAATTAAATTTATGGTGGGTTAAGAGCGGTGTGCTCATTACTGATGTACAAAAGAATAGTCCGGCTGCAAGTATTGGAATTGAGGCTGGTCAGGTGCTTATCTATGTTGGCCAGTATCGAATTAACGATGTAGAAGAATTGGGTGCCTTGCTGAAAGCCATGAAAAAGGGAGACATCTGGGAGATTGGTATGGTCTGGTCGGATAAATTTGGTGAACATCAGGGTTACGCCAGAATAAAGGTCCGTTAATCCAGATAGCAGGGCAATTGCATCAAAATGAGAATTGCTTAGCCCGTTTTGGTTGGCAATGGCAAACTCTGCCAGTCAGAATATGGCACAAAATCGAAGTAGGGGCGAACCTTGTGTTCGCCCTGCCTGTAGGAAAGTACAGAGATTTTATGATTTGCTAAAGGATGGGCGAACACAAGGTTCGCCCCCACTATAATCCAACAGTATTTTGAATAACTGCGCATAACCTACGGTGGTTCTTCCTGCCATTCTCAAATGCCTTTATCGGGAATCCAGCATAGGGAAGAAACAGTGAGTAGGGTGGATTAAACGAAGCAAATCCACCAAAGGGATAAATCCCAGGCATGAACAAGACTTTCTCTTTGGTTATGTATTTACTTTCCACGCTACTGTTCCTTTTGGATGCTGGTACCAACCTGGATCCTCATACCTGGTAATATTCTCACGTACTTTTACTATCGTAAACATGCCACCCATCTCAATATTACCAAACGGCCCCTTTCCCGTCATCATGGGAATGGTGTTTCTTGGAATCGGCATATTCATGTCAGCCATTTCTGCCATTCCACTCTCTCCCATACCCATATAATCAGGCAGCAGATTTTGCACCTTTTCTTCAACCCCTTTTTGTTTCACTCCTATCATGTTTGGTATATCATGGCTCATGGCATTCATGACATGATGATTCTTGTGGCAATGAAAAGCCCAATCTCCTGGCGCATCGGCAACAAATTCTATATCACGTGTAGTGCCTGGAGGAACATCAACCGAGGTTTCAGGCCATTGTGCCGATAGGGGAATTTTACCACCGTCCGTACCAGTAATCATGAATTTATAACCATGTAAATGGATTGGGTGAGAATCCATACTTAAATTTGCGAATCTGATGCGAACACGTTCTCCGAGACGGACTACCAAAGGCGCTGTACCGGGGAATATGCGACTGTTGAATGTGAAGAGGTTGAAATCGGTCATGATATTGGGATTTGGGGTACTTGTCCCCGGCTCAACAAACCATTCCTGGAGAAATATGCAGAAGTCCCGGTCAATCCCTGGATGCTCTGGCTCCTTTGGGTGTATGATAAAAAATCCCTCCATTCCCATTGCCATTTGCACCATCTCGTCCGCATGCGGATGGTACATCTGTGTACCATGCTGACGAAGGGTAAATTCGTAAACGTATGTCTCACCAGGCTTAATTTGTCTTTGGTTTAATCCGCCAACACCATCCATCCCGTTGGGCAGAAGTACGCCGTGCCAGTGAATAGTCGTATGCTCCTCAAGCTTATTTGTAACGAATATGCGTACACGGTCGCCTTCCACCGCTTCAATCGTAGGGCCTGGCGTTTGTCCGTTATATCCCCAGCAATTGACGATCATTCCAGGCGCAAACTCCCGCTTGACTGGTTCAGCGGTTACATGAAAGACCTTCACCCCATTGTCCCATTTCCAGGGAAGTGTGCTTCCATTGGGCGTAACTACGGGGATGTAGGACAGGCCTTTTTGAGAAGGTTTGGTGGGAATTGTATCCGGTGTATCTGTAGCCGTGAGCTGCTTACGTCCTAGTAATAGTGAGGCGCTACCGGTTAATAGTGCAGCGGCGCTAGAAAGCATCATTTTGCGTCGGGTAATCATGGTAATTTCTCCTTGGTAATAATTAAAAGATGTATAGGGATTTCAAAGTTTTTCATAATGCGTTAACACACCCCTACCTCAATTGTAGAGACGCAAGATTTTGCGTCTCCACAGGAGAATGAACCCACCCCTGACCTCTCCCAAGAGGGGAATAAAAAAATCCCCTCCTGGGAGCGGATTTAGGGGTGGGTAAAAAGTCGCTGGGCTTTGTCTTTTAAAACCCAACCTAATTTAATGTTTAGGAATTTCAAAGTTTGTATCATAGCATACGAAACAACCCCCTGAATCCCCCTTTTCTAAGGGGGACTTGAAGAAATCCCCCTTAAGAAAGGGGGCTAGGGGGTTGTCTCTGTTAGTAAAGAGGGTCAGGAGGTTATTTTTAACCGATATTTTCCGTATATTCAAAAAGTCGCTGCCAAAGGCAGCTTAATTTAAGATTCCTCCGAGATAATTTCGAGAATAAGCTTATCGGAATGCCGGATAATGGTAAGTGACGACTTCACGCCAATCCGATGTTCGGTAAGCTGTTTGTGCAGATCATCTATACTCCTGATCGGTTGATTATCAATGCCTATGATTACATCTCCTTCAAGCAAACCTGCTTTTTGTGCAGGGCTATTCTTCTCGATAGCAATGACGAGCACACCGCTCTCTGTGGCTAAATTATGGAAGAGTACCAGGCGGCGATGGAGGAAGACATTTTGCCCTGCTACGCCAATGTAGCCACGGCGGATTCTTCCATCCTTGATAAGCCGTGTTGCAACAAATTTTACTGTGTCAGCTGCGATAGCAAAACAGAGACCTTGCGCGCCCTGGATGATAGCAGTATTAACTCCAATTACTTCCCCACGGGAATTAATGAGTGGACCACCTGAATTACCTGGATTCAGTGCCGCATCGGTTTGGATAATACTATCTATCAACCTTCCTGAACGCGACCGGAGTGAGCGTCCAAGTGCACTTACCACGCCAGCAGTGACGGTGCATTGGAAGCCATAGGGATTACCAATGGCAACTACAAGTTGGCCTACGCGAATAGACTGGGAATCACCTAAATGCGCATATGCCAGATCCGGGGCTTGTATTCTGATAATTGCTAAATCTGTATCAGGGTCATCACCGATCATCTCTGCAGAAAAGCGGCGGCCATCCGAGAGCGCTACTTCAATTTGACTGGCATTATGTACGACATGACTGTTCGTAAGAATAAAACCATCCGGTGTAAAAATGAACCCCGACCCACTGCCAACCATCTGCTGTGACATACGCGGATGCACTGCCTGCCGGCCATTTAACAACTGACGAACATTAATATTCACCACTGATGGGATGACCGTCTCTGACGCACCGACAACGGCCTTTGAATATGCGTCAAGAAGTTCTCCATCTGCCGGAGGAGAGACTTCAGATATCTGCGAACCATCAGGCTTGATCTCATCTGTTGATATAGTTTGAAAAAGAGGCTTCATAGTATCTTTCCTCTTAAAATTTTATTTTTTAATTCAAAATAATCTGTAGGGTGGATTAAGCGGTGCGAATCCACCAAAACAGTTCTTAACGTTTAATTTCAATTATATGGGAAATGTATTATTTGTCAAATTTTCTATCTTTAAAGAACCTATTATGGGGAAATGAAATAGTTGCTGTTTATCTTCTATAATGGATGGGACAGTAATGACAAATTCCGGAGAAGCAGAAACGGAGAGTGGAAATCCAGTATCCTTTCCTGTTTTCTCCCCCATGCTGGATTCCCGATAAAGACATTCGGGAATGACATAATGACATATAGTATTCCAAGGATGAAACCGAACATATCCTCAACAGGGGAAAGGCTATCCCGCTTGCCCAATGGTCATTGCGAGGGTAGAGACGCAAAATCTTGCGTCTCTACCGAAGCAATCCTTTGCATGTTTCAGAAGATATTGCTTCGGGAAAACCCCTCGCAATGACGTGTTTAAGGATTTCGTATATTCCTTACATTTGCATACAACCCTGGGCGGGTTCAGGTTTATAACCTGAACCCTCAATTTGGAATATTTCCTTATGTGTTTAACCATGAGAACGCTATGAGCTATCGACCATGCAAAATATATGGGTTCAATTTACAAAATTGAACCCGCAAGAGGAGTATTATCCCCACGTGTTTTCTGTCATTCCCAAATGCTTCCCCGCTCCCCATTTTCATGAGGACTAGTTTCGCGAGGACAAGTTTATCGGGAATCCAGTACCCTTCCTGTTTTTTCTCTATGCTGGATTCCCGATAAAGACGTTCGGGAATGACAGGAAGAACTACTGGAGATTATGCAAATCCAAAACTGATGTGTTTTCCCATATAACCAGGGCGAACACAAGGTGCGCCCCTACCTCGGTTTTGCGCCGTATTCTAACTGGATCAGATGGAGAAGGCCGGCTTAGGGATGTTGTATTGGCTTGTTTCCTCTTTTGTTCTAATCAAGGTATTTTTCTACTTTTGCCAACAAATCTTCTATTTGAAATGGTTTTGCAATAAAATCATCCGTACCTGCTTCTTTTGCAAGCTGAGCTATATCCCTGTCTGCTGAAATGATAATAACCGGAATATCTTTCGTATCTTCATTGCTTTTTAAGTGTCTGCATGCATCTCTGCCGTTCCATCCTGGCATCCAGAGATCAAACAGAACTAAGTCAGGCTTTTCTTTTAGTTTGTCCTTAACCGTATTGCCATCAACTATTGGTATAACTTCATAACCGAATTCTTCGAGCATGATAGTCAATGCATCAACAATGGCCAGGTTATCCTCTGCAAGGATGATTTTTTTCTTTCTGCTAATCATATTTTCTCTCCTCCCGGTATTCTTGTGTTGCTTAAAGTTTTCACTGTTTGAGTGGTAACGAAAAGCAAAAAGTAGAACCTTTTCCCTTTTCAGACTCAACCCAAATTTTGCCGTTATGACGCTTGATTATTTCTGAAGTGATGTAAAGCCCTAATCCCATTCCGGGGTAGGCTTTTTGATCAGAAGCAATAATCCGGGAAAATCGTTTAAATAATTTCTCTTGATCAGATTTTGAGATGCCACACCCAAAATCCTGTACACAGAGGGTAACACCTTCTTTATCCGTTTTTGTTTTTATTATGATGGTATCCGCATGCAGAGAGTACTTAATAGCATTTGAGAGAAAATTGGTAATGACTTGTCCTATGCGGTCACGGTCTCCAGTGATTGTCCGTGATTTTGTAAGCTGTTGTACTAAGGTATGCTTAGTTGTTAGCCTCTGCATTTCTTCAACAATTTCTCCAATAAGCTCATTAAAATCAAAGGGTCCTTCATGATACTGTAATTTTCCACCCTCAATTTTGGTAACATCAAGCAAATCACCAATAAGACTGGTAAGTTTGTCAATCTGTGCATCCATCTTTCCTACCATCTCGGCTGATTTCATATCTCCGGCCTTTTGGAATCTATGCTGAAGTATTTGTGTATACGCTTTGATACTGGTAACAGGGGTTTTTAATTCATGCGAGGCAATACCAATAAATTCATCTTTTTGCCGTTCAAGCCATCTCCGTTCTTCCTCTGCTTTCTTCCGTTCAGTAATATCTTCAATAGAAAGAAGAATAAGTGGCTTCTTTTCCGGTCCTTGTTGCAATATTCGGGCGTTGAGAATCATGATTTTTTGTCCAATTGTTTCAAAGTCATGCTCTACAACAAAGTCCTCAAACATATTTTTATGTGGAAGAATTTCCCCAAGGAGTGTGCGCAGCTTTGGGATATCCCATTGTCTATTCCCTAAATCGTAGAGTAATTTATTCTCTGTCTCTTTTGGCCTTACCTTGAAGGTTTCATAGAACGACCTGTTTGCTGTTTTTACTCGGAGGTTACTATCGAGCGCTATAAGCGGTACTCGAACTGTTTTGACGATTGCTTCGGACAAATACCCTCGCAATGACCATTGGGCAAGCGGGGTAGCCTTTCCCCTGTTGAGGATATGTTCGGTTTCATCATTGAAGTACTATAACATGTGTAAACGGTGAATAATAACAAATCACCTGTAATCCCCTTTGATCCCCCTTTTCTAAACTTATCCTTCTTTCCCCCTTTTTTAAAGAGGATAATGGGCATATCTAATAAATGGGGAAGAGTTTGGGAACAAGATGCTCCCGGCAAGATGCTTACACGTCAATTGTACTGAGCTTGATACGGAAAAAATGTCTTTCCCCGATAAACACATGTACAAAAATTTGTGATCTGGTACTTATAAGATGCTGATAAATAAATTCTTTTGATTACAGCCGTTATATCATCTGAAAAATAGACCAGTTTGTGAAATATGACACAGAGCGTCTGGTTATACATTCCAACGCAGAGCGTTGGAACGAGAATATCTGCCCACTATCGCTTACTTCTTATGGAATATAGGGTGTACGAAAGAGAAAGATGTGGATAATGATAAGCGAGAAAAGGGGGGGGGAACGAGGGATTTTCCTCTTTTTTAAAGGGGGATCAAGGCGGATTACGGGTGGTTTTGTTATTCTCCACCGTTTACACATCCCCTGATCCTTTCTTCCTCAAGAGAAAATCCTGGTATTTTCAATTCTATTCATTCTTAGCTTAATGCATATATGGTGAAGATGCTATGGTGGATTCGCTCTGCTTAATCCGCCCTACCGGTAATTCTATATGAGTAGGGTAGATTAAAGCGCTGTCTTTTGCGCTGAATCCATCACCAGGATACGGCGTCTATGGGTTAGGCCACAGGTTTCTTTGCCAAGTAGCTCGTAATCAGGTTTCTGTAAGCAGGCAAGTGGCTGGATAGCAGTTTGCCAAGTCCCTCAATGTCTTTACGCCAGTCACGATGCAATTCGCTGGCAACAGCTATCCAGTTCATCAATTGCGCGCCCGCAGCAACCATGCGCGTCCAAGCGGCGTGGCGCGTGACCTCGTTGAATGTGCCGGAAGCATCGGTGACAACGAAGACCTCGAAGCCTTCCTCCAACGCAGAGAGAGCGGGGAAGGCCACGCAAACTTCGGTCAGAACGCCGGCGATAAGTAACTGCTTGCGACCGGTGGCCTTGACCGCTTTCACGAAGTCCTCATTATCCCAGGCATTGATTTGGCCGGGACGCGGAATGTAATCGGCTTCCGGGTGGATTTCCTTAAGTTCTGGCATGATTGGGCCGTTGGGACCTTCCTCAAAGCTGGTCGTCAGGATGGTCGGCAGCTTGAAATACTTGGCGAGGTCGGCCAGAGCGAGGACGTTGTTCTTGAAATCGGCTGGCGAATAGTCCTGCACAAGGTTGACGAGGCCGGATTGATGGTCAATAAGCAGAACGGCAGCGTTGTCCTTAGAGAGGCGGTGGTAAGTGTATTTTGTATTCATAGGTAGCTCCTTTACGTTTGGTTTAGGGTTTTGATATTTCTTCAGAGTGGCATGAAATATACATAGCGACATAAGTTTACAACTCCCCGATAACTACATTCGAGGACAAGCGTCTGTCATTCCGGGCTTGACCCGGAATCCAATATTTTTCTGGATTCCCGCTTCCGCGGTAATGACATATTCGTATCTGATTAATGACGCTGTGTATAGCTTAATTCAATGTATAAGAAATTTAATTCTGTAGGGCAAACCTTTACAGGCTGTCCGAGAATTGTTTTTACGGATCAAATCCGTACTATATATTGATGAACTATTGCAATAGACGCAACATATAGCATATGTTGCAGGTGGTAATTGCATTCTCGGACAGCCTGTAAAGGTTTGCCCTACATTCCTCTATTTTTTCATGAGTAGGGGCAGATTTTAAACCTGTTTCTACTGCCGAAGATAGCCTAATTTACAATCACAGGATGCACAATTATAAAAGTCGGTAGGGAGATGCCCGCTTTGTCCACTCGCTCTCTGGATACGTGTTTTGGAGTTGTTCGTAAGCATCCTTAAGTCCCTTTGAGTTATTCGTGCTTTTGTATAAACACACACCTCTTAAATACATTGCTTCCGGCGCCGAACCGCTTTCAGGGAAATCTGATAAAACCTTTTCCAATTTTGAAATCGCTTCCTTAAATTCACTCAAATCAAAATGTACCTTTGCTATCCCCAGTAATAATGAAGGAATTAGCTCTTCGGGAGAAAGAAAACCTATTGTCCTGTGATGTTCCTTACCTTCAGTATCAAGGACTATATGGGTTGGGGTCCATTTCAAGTTAAAATTAGTAGCAATGGGTTGAGCATCAGAGCGTACACGTAGTGGAATGAAAGAATTGGTAATGAATTCATTAACTCTTTTCTCAGGATACGAGACCGCATCCATCTGTTGACAGCCGATTCAGCCCGGATTAAAAAAATCGAGTAACACCGGTTTTTTCTCAGACTGTGCTTTTGATAGAGCAGCATCCATCTGCGATTCCCACGTAATTTTATTTTCCATAGTAATGCCTCCTTAAATAGTAAAGTTATTAATGAGTAAATCCTGCAAGAACCGAATGATCTCAGAAACCATTTGATAAAGTATCTTATCGATTTTCACGGAAGTAACCTTAGAGACTGTCTGAAAAGATGCAATGGTGGATTCACTTCGTTTAATCCACCATTGAGAACTGGATCCTTAATCAACTCTGTTTAAGTCTCTTCGTCCAGGCTACTAGACTTTCAATGAGCTCCTTAATTTTTTCTTTTGTTTTTTGATCGGTCACCTTTCCGTTTTTGTCAATTTTTTCATGAGCAAACGGTACCATAACCTCCGGCTGATTTATGGGATACATGTTGAGGAAAACGAAGCTCTGCCTGAGATGATATTGTGCCCTTACCGTTCCCGTCATTCCGATAGAAGCGCCCATTACCGCTACCGGTTTTCCATCGAAGGCATTATCTCCATATGGCCTGGAAGCGCAGTCAATTGCGTTTTTCAGGACGCCTGGTATTGAGTAATTATATTCCGGCGAAGCAATAAGAATAGCATCGGCAGCCCTGATTTTTGCCTTGAATTGCTTGACCTTATCCGGGAATTGATTTTCCATGTCCTGGCTAAATAGGGGAATCCCTTCAAGATCGAAGATTTCAAGTTTTGCATCTTCCGGAAGAAACTCCAGGGCAGCCTGTAAGATCGATTTATTGTAGGATTCTTTCCGTAAGCTCCCCGCAAAACCTAAAATAGTAACCATTTTCTCTGTATTCATCTGAACTCCTTTCTTTATCTTTCAAAAAGTTGGCGATATGACTCGTTTCAAGAGATAACTTAAAGAGAAACACTCCTGATCATGGTTCTCTCATTCGGTATTTACATAAATCATACATGAGGCTATCTTTAGCAGGAGAGATGTAAAATCTTACGATCTTTCCTCATGAAAAAACGGAGTCGATGTATGGCAAGGCTAAACAGGCTGCCCGAGAATTGTTTTTACGGATCAAATCCGTACTATATATTGATTAACTATTGCAATAGACGCAACATATAGCATATGTTGCAGGTGGTAATTGCATTCTCGGACAGCCTGTTTAGCCTTGCCAGGCAACCCGAAAGAGTTGCCCTACGTACATGTTATATGTATAGGAAATTCAAACGTGTTGTGCCACCCCCTGAATCCCCCTCCGTGAGGGGGATTCAGGGGGTGGATCTGTGTCGGGAAACCAGATATTTTATTGAGATTCTTAAATAGGAAATCAGGATATACCATAACTCGTAACACCATAGTTTTTTGAACTCGTAACACTTTATAGTATGCAAAGGATGAAACCGGACAGTATCATGATAGGGTGGCACGGACAAACCCTGTCCCTGTATGTCTTGGGCAGGAACAGGGTTTGTCCGTGCTCATGGAATCAAATCCTGGCTCATTGTGTTCGGTTTCATTTTTTGGATTACTATAGTTTTTGGAAAATAACCCCATAGGGGTGAAATGTTACCCGGCTTGTTCCCAAACTCTGTTTGGGAACAAGATGGAAAGATGGAACAAGAGGAAGATTCCGAAGCTTCCTGCATAAGGAAGTAAAGAAAATGTGTTTCGCTCATAATGAAAACGATACAAAGATTTGTTGTCAGATACCTATTCTGAAGGTTTTTGGCTCTCAATACAAAATCTCATGTAAAACACGCTGAAAAATTGTGCAAAAATTTATGATTAGGTGCTTAGTTTTTGTCTTAGAGCCTATCCGGAAACCTCTATAAGCCACAGAAAGAATGTGTTTCAAAGGAAGTTTTCGGATAGGCTCTTAGTACCGATAGAGGTTTAAGCTCTCTTGTGCCTGATGAATGTGCCATGGGAATACTCTTCAAAGGCAATCCGTAGTTCATCTTCCGTATTCATTACAATAGGGCCGTACCATGCAACCGGTTCAGCAATAGGCTTACCCGATATGAGCAGGAACCTGATAGCATCGTCTTCTGTTGAGACCATTATCTGATCGCCATCATCAAATAGGACGAGGGTTTTATTACTTATAAAGGGGTCTCTCTGAATATCAAAATAGTTGGCTCCTTCAATTTCATAAGAAAACGGATTCTTCTCTTTGCAAAAGTACCCCTTACCCTCGATGACATATGCGAAAACGGTGTGGCCGTGCCTGGTGGGATGGATGAATTCCGACCGGGCAGGAACTGTTACATCGATGTATTCCGGATCGATAATGATGTCCCGGACAGGTCCTTGCTTACCATTCACCTTTCCGCATATAATCCTGATTTTTGTGCCGTTCTCCAGCACTGCTTCCGGGATTTGATTACTTTTCACATCCTGGTAGCGAGGCTCCGTCATTTTATGGGATTTGGGGAGATTAGCCCAAAGTTGAAATCCGAACATCAGACCATCAGGGTCTCCTTTGGGCATTTCCTGATGTATGATCCCGTTTCCGGCGGTCATCCATTGTACATCACCAGAGGATATAATGCCCTTATTTCCCATGCTGTCGCCGTGTTCTACATCTCCACGGAGAACATAGGTGATTGTCTCAATTCCGCGATGCGGGTGCCATGGGAAGCCCTTACTATAGTGCATCGGATTGTCTGAACGAAAGTCGTCCAGCAGCAAAAAAGGATCAAACATCGGAACCTGGCTATGTCCGAACGCCCGTTCAAGATGGACGCCAGCCCCTTCGATTGTAGGTTTACTTTTCAAGACTTTGTGGATCTTTCTCGTTTCAGCCATTGTATTTCTCCTTAGCTGAATCCTGATATGAGATTTTTACAAAATCCTCATATCCTCATATATATCCTCATATAATGTATAGAAATTTCAATTCCTCAGGGCAACTCTTTGGGGTGCTATATTCCCCCTGCATGTTTATACTGTGAGAGACGAGGCTAAAACCTTGTCCTGCATCGATTTCATTTTTTATGGGTAGGGGCAAGGTTTGAAACCTGCTCCTACTGTCTGCTTCAGGGTTTCTATACATAGCGACATAAGTTTACAACTCCCCGATAACTACATTCTAGGACAAGCCTCTGTCATTCCGGGCTTGACCCGGAATCCAGTATTTTTCTGGATTCCCGCTTCCGCGGGAATGACATACTTGTCCCCGTGAAAACGGAGATTCGTATCTGATTAATGACGCTGTGTATATCTGGATTATATGCTAAAACCCTGAGTTGTCAACTTCATTAAGGTAATCATACTTGAATGATTCGGGCGCCTGGGGAGTTATTTGTTCTGTCGATTGAGAAGGCGTCTGGGCAGTTTTTCTTGTACCGGTAAGATTTCCTCCCACGGCGCGTTCAAGTTCTGATCGGATAATCCAATAGTCTCGCAGCGCTTCAATGTACTCACGACCGGCATTAATCTGATTTTGCTTGGCCAGGAGTAACTCATATACGCCGATAAGCATACCGTTATAATAAAGCTGCGATTCCTCTACAATACGTTGACGAAGGGGAAGAATACTATCATGATAGTATTTGACTCTATTGCGAGCGGCCAAAAGCTGGTCACGAAGCGCCCTGACCTCCGAGCGTATATCAATGGCTAAGGAAGAGAGTTGTTGCTGCTTCTGCCGTAAGTGGGCCTCTAAGCGGGCGATTTCGGCTTGGCGTTGGTTAAAGATCGGAAGTTCAATGGTTACATTGGGTCCTGTGAAATTTACATCATCAGCGACATCGTGTTCCGTATCAACACCAACCTCGAATACATAAAAGTATCGATATCTGCGCGTCAATGATAGTGCATAAGCGATGGTCTCCACCTCTTTACGCAACGCAGCGAGGTCCAATCGTTGCGATATGGCTTTGGATTCAAATTGATCCGGCATGATCTCGTTTTCCGGCAATTCCAGTAATCTATGAGGGATATTCCAGGTTGTATCCATGCCCCAAAGCCCCATGAGACGATTGAGACGTTCCCGACCGGTGATAATCCGGATATCTGTTTGTGCCACATCAAGCTTTGCCTGTGCATGGAACCCTTGTTGATTCATGAGATCCAGCATGCTTAACGTACCGGCCTCGTGCTGCCGGGAAGCAAGCTCAGCGGCAGCTTCCGTAGCCTGGGCCACGGTAAGGCGCATTTCCAATATTTGTTTGTCTGCTTGCAGGGTATAGTAAGCCGATCGTACCTCCGAGGCAAGGTCCAGTATTGCATTACCAACATGCAGCTTTGTTTGCTCAAGCTGTGTTGCTGCTATCTTTTTTCGTAACGGAATCACCAGCAAATCAAGAAAATCTTGGACTACAGAGAATTCAGTATTTGTGCCACGATGGCCATCTGCAGGTCTATCCGGAAACCGGAAGCTGGCCCCAAAGATGGGGTTTCTCAGTAAACCTGCTTGAACAACATCAGCCTGAGCTATGCCTAGTTCCTCATACATTGCCTGTAATGGCCGGTTATTGAGTAACGAGATTTGCACGGCCTCGTCCAGAGTTAGTTCCTGCTGGAGCATAGAATGGATTGATTCAGTTACTTTTCCATCTTCAGGTGTACTGCGATTCCATTCTACCTGGTGACCGGTACGTTGCCTGGCAATATTCTGGACATCCGAAAATCCAGCGTCTTGAGGTACAGAAGCACATCCGGTAAATACGATACTACCTGTCATGATTATTACTATTATTACTATGCCTGCCGGTCTGTTCTTCATGGTTTTTCTTTTGGATTACTCTCTTTCTGATCTTTGGGAATTAATCTCATCCCACACTTTGGACATACACTCTGTTCCGATTGTACTATTTCAGGGTGCATGGGACAGGTAAAAATTGCAGATGTTGTTTGCGGCGCCGGTTCAGTAATCTGTTGATTAGCTTTGACAGGTATTTCTCCGTGAAATCGGTTAAGCGGTGGAGAAAAAGGTGCTTCCGGGGCATTTGGATTAGCTGGGTCATTGACAGTAAGAGGTAATTCATATATCTGGTTAGCACAGCTTGTCAACGGTATCATACCCAGAATGATTGCTAGTATCCGCCCTATCATTGTTGTCTCCTTTTACAGGATGGGAAATTATTGCTCAAAAATTATGAAATGAAACAGCATACTGTATCTAATAGACTGATAAGAGATATGTCAAGTATTTTACGCTATTATTTGGTAACAGTTCAGCCTATCGCAGAGAAGGCAGAGGTCGCTGAGAATGTAAGAGAGGTATAAGCAGAAGTATTATACAAAATTTCTATCTTTCCTTTATTTCTCTGTGTTCTCCACGCCCTCTGCGGTGAACTATTACATTATTTGTCTATATGTTTCTATGATCCCTGTTAATTCAAGTAAAAGATGGATGTTTTTAGTAACATTCAAATATAATCGTATATTCAAATGGGGCGGTAATCGGATGTCTAAAAAGATATTATCGTCTTTAGACAGATCCATGCTATAATATTCTTCGATTGTAGTTACTCAAAATACTGTTGGATCGTATTGATTTCATTTTTTATGGGTAGGGGCAGGTTTGAAACCTGCCCTTACTGTCTACTTACTTCAGGGTTTCTATCTGGATTATATGCTAAAACCCTTAGTTGTCACTTCATTAAGGTAATCATAAAGGGTGTTATGGATAAGGGCTGTCCAAAAAGGTAGTATTATATCATTGTGCAGGATGAGCGACTGAAGCATCTTAATCCCCCTTTAAAAAAGGGGGAAACGCGTGCATGATTTAAAAAAGAGGGAGACGTGTGAATGACTGAGAAAAAGGAGAGACATGTGAGTGTTTAGAAAAGGAAGGGCTTGGGAAGCTTTATCAAAGGGAAAATACAGGAATTGTTAATTCTCTTTCCGAAACGAAAGAAATACCCGTATTTCCCCTTTTCTCAACACTCACATGTCTCTCCTTTTTCTA